>JBAZFO010000046.1 GCA_041653315.1 Candidatus Micrarchaeia archaeon
AAAAGATATAAACAATTTCCAAAGAATCATTAATATTATTGAGGATATTGGTGACGTGAGGAGCAAATTTACTCATTATAATTATATTAGCAAAACTTCCCAAGATGATGTTATGTTCTTATTAATTTATTTTGGTCAATTTTTAAGGTGGTGTGAGGAATATGGATACATATAATCCTAAAGAATTAACTAAAAAAATTGAAAAGATTCTAAACCAAGAATACGAAAGAGAATACCCTTACGAAATTGAAAAAGAATTAAACAATTTAGTTAAAATTGCAATTGAAAATAATGATGAAGACAACAAAACCAAGATATTGTGGGAAATTGACTTATTGAATAGAGTTATTGGGCATAGTGGATTGTACAATGGGAAAGAAGTTTCTGAAATCTCAAATAAATGGAAATATTATCTTGAAAATAAGGAATTCAAACCTTTTTCAAATCCTCCATTTTGTGAATGGTCTTCAGAAGCAATTGATTATTACAAAATTAGGTTTGATAAAACAAATAGTTCTCTTTCAAAAGCAAGATATGCTTTTGCCATAATGGTTTTTAGTCATGACAAAAATAGAGTGGAATGGGTAAAAAAATCTATCGAAAATTGGAAAAAAACAGCTGAAAAATATGTAAATAATGGAAAATATGCAGAGTTTTATGAGATTCCTCCATTTGCATACGATTTTGCATTGGGGTTGTGCACATCATTTTCTTTAGAAGAATTATTTAAAGAGGTATTTCTATCTATCCATAATTCAATAATTGAAATAATTAATAATGGTGAAAATCGATGGCAATTAGAGTTTTTTATTGTCGAAATTAAATACCTAAATAAAATTGATGATGAGACTATTAATAAAGAAAGCACATCTCAAATCAAAAATATAATCTCAGAAATAAAAAGTAGAACTTATTCCCAATCTAAGTTTCATTTTTTGAGGACTTATTTAGATTTGTTAACGAATTATATTTGTGGTACCGAAGAAATATATGAAATAAATAAAGAAATAGCTGAATCATTTATATTAGAATCTGAGGGTCAAACAGATTTTGGACTCAAAGTTAGTTTGTACGTTCAGTCGGTTAAAAAATACAAACAAATGCAAAGCATGTTTAATAATCATCTGGAAATTAAAAAACGAATAGAAACTTTAACACAATCAATAAACGAATTCAAAAAATATGTTAAATATAAAACAATTAGTGCTAAGCTTAATTTACCAAATGAAGAAATTGAAACTTATTTTCAGTTGTTAAAAACTAAAAATGAGGATCCGATAAAACTTTTGTTATCCGATTTATATTTTATCCCTAATTATGAACTCTTTAAAACCAACACAGTTAAACAAAAGGAAGAAGGAGGATTGTTATTCATACTTCCTGTTGTGATCCATAGAAATGGTTTGCCGGTAATACAGTACACAAACGAGGAGGAGATTTTTAAATATAAGGTGCGAAGTAATATACAATTTGCTCTTAAGTTGGGTGCGTTTATGTTAAATGAAATATTATCAAAAATAGAAAAAGAAGGCAGCGTTAATACTTATAATTATTTAATAGAACTTGTTAATTCCAAAGAATTAGAAGATATTAAGCCTACTCTAAAATATGGTTTTGAATACATTTTTATAGAACCTAAAAATTCCATTGCTGGTTTACATATAATTATTCCTTATTTTGAAGAAATCATAAGAAGGATTATAATAAAATCTGGTAAAGTGGATCTTGTTTTAGAAAGCCATAAAGAAAAATATTTTAGAAAAATTGAATTGGGTACCTTATTAGTAGATGAAAATGTTAAAAACATCATTGGGGAAGATTTTCAAAAGTCTTTGAAAGTTTTGTTAACAGATACCGATCAAATGAATATGAGAAATGATCTTTTGCATGGTTTAGTGGCTTCTAATAAAATAACGGAGTCGGAAACCAAATTTTTTGGATTTTGTCTATTAAAATTAATTAAAATTTTACATGAGATGCCAGATTCCAACATTCAAAATTGTCAACACAAAGATGATAACAATGAGAAAAGCGATAACTGAAGATGAGATTGAACAAGCCATGCTAGAACTGTTAAAAGAACAAGGTTACAAAGTGATCAATGGTCCAGTCATTGCACCTGAACCTGACGGAACAGAACCTGAAAGGGAAAGATACTCAGACGTTATTTTAAAAGATAGATTAAAACAAGCAATAAAGAAAATTAATCCAGAGTTACCAGAAGATGCTCACAATGATGCTATTAGAAAAATATTATCTTTTAATACTTCAAACATATTTAAAAACAATCAAATATTCCATGATATGTTAATTAATGGTATTGACATTGAATACAAAAAAGGGTCAAGAATTGTTGGTGATAAAGTTTGGTTAATAGATTTCCAAAAACCAAACAATAATGAATTCTTAGCAGTTAACCAATTTACAATTATAGAAAATAACAATAATAGGAGACCTGACGTTATTATTTTCATTAATGGATTACCATTAATAATTATAGAACTAAAAAATCCAGCTGATGACAAAGCTACTATTTGGTCAGCTTTTAACCAATTACAAACATATAAAGAAGAAATATCAAACATTTTCAATTATAATGAAATATTAATTTGTAGTGATGGAAATGAATCAAGAACAGGTACATCTACTTCTAATAAAGAAAGATTTATGCCTTGGAAAAGTATAAATGGTAAAACTTATGATAAGATATCTGATAGTCAATTAGAAATAATGGTTAAAGGGATGTTAAATAAAGAAACATTAATTGATTTGATAAGATTTTTCATTGTTTTCAAAGGTGACAGCAAAATATTATCTGCATATCATCAATACAATGCAACGAATAATGCATTTAAAAATACTCTTAAAGCAACTAAATCTAATCAAAAAGCAGGTATTGTTTGGCACACTCAAGGTTCAGGAAAAAGTCTTACCATGGCTTTTTATTCTGGAAAACTTATTCAAGCGTTAAACAATCCCACAATAGTAGTTTTAACAGATAGAAACGATTTAGACGACCAATTGTTTAACACTTTTGCTGAATGTAACAATTTACTAAGACAAAAACCAAAACAAGCTAAATCTAGAGATAGTTTAAAAAAATTACTTAATGTTGATTCAGGGGGAGTAATATTTACCACAATCCAAAAGTTTTTTCCTGAAGAAAATAAACTTAAATTCCCTACTCTATCAGATAGAAAAAATATTATTGTAATCGCAGATGAAGCACATAGGAGTCAATATGGTTTTGATTTGAAAATGGATTTTGATAATAACTTAATGAGATATGGGTATGCGAAATATATCAGAGATGCGTTACCTAATGCATCATTTATTGGATTTACAGGAACACCCATTGAACTTTCGGATAGAAGTACTCCTGCAGTTTTTGGTAATTATGTAGATGTTTATGATATTAAAAAATCAGTTAAAGATAATATGACTGTTCAAATTTATTATGAAAGTAGACTTGTTAAACTTGATCTTAAACCAGAAGAAGTATTGAATATTGATCCAGATTTTGAAAAAGTTACAGAAGAAGAAAAAGAAGAAATTAAAGAAAGATTAAAAAGTAAATGGGCAAGATTAAAGGCAGTTGCAGGAACTGAAAAAAGATTAAAACGAATTGCTAAGGATATTGTTAAACATTTTGAAAATAGAATTATCAATCTTGAAGGTAAAGGAATGATTGTTTGCATGAGTAGACGGATTTGTGTAGAACTTTATGAGGAATTAATTAAATTAAGACCAGAATGGCATAGTAAAGAAGAGGATAATGGATTTATAAAGGTGGTAATGACTGGATCTGCTACAGATCCGGTTAAATGGCAACAACACATTAGGAATAAAGAAAAAAGAAGGATGTTAGCAGATAGGATGAAAGATCCAAAAGACCCATTAAAATTAGTTATTGTATGTGATATGTGGTTAACTGGTTTTGATGTACCTTGTTTACATACAATGTATATTGATAAACCAATGGTGGGGCACACATTAATGCAAGCTATTGCCAGAGTTAATAGGGTTTATAAGGATAAACCAGGGGGATTAATTGTAGATTATATAGGAATTGCTAAATATCTCAAGGAAGCAATGAAAATATATACTGAAAGTGGAGGAAAAGGTAAACCAGTTTTCAAACAAGAAGAAGCTATAAAAGTGATGTTAAGCGAATATGAAATAATTAAGGACATATTTTACCAATTTAATTATTTAAAATTCTTTGAAGGGAATAATAAAGATAAATTACGGATGATACCATTAGCAATGGAACATATATTAAAACAAGAAAATGGGAAAGAGAATTTTTTAAAACATACTAAAAAATTAAATAAGGCATTTGCATTATCTGTTCCATCAGATGAAGCTATAGAAATAAGGGATGAAATTGGTTTTTTTGAAGCTGTTAGATCAAGTATTGTTAAAAACACTTTAACTACTGAGATACCTACAGAAGAATTAGACAGTGCTATACAACAGATTGTATCAAAATCTATTGTTTCAGATAGAGTTGTTGATATCTTTCAAGCAGTGGGGATGAAAAAACCAGATATATCTTTATTATCAGACGAATTTTTAATTGAAGTTAAGGAAATGCCACAAAAAAATCTTGCTTTTGAAGTTTTAAGAAAACTTCTTAATGATGAAATTAAAATTTATAAGAAAAAAAATCTTATCAAAAGTCGTTCTTTTGCAGAAATGTTAGAAAAAACTATAAAGGAATATACTAATAAAAATATTGATTCTGCTGAAGTTATAGAGGAATTGATAAATATAGCAAAACAAATGCGTGAAGATGAACAGAAAGGGAAAGAATTAGGCTTAACAGATGATGAAAAAGCATTTTATGACGCATTAGCAGATAATGAAAGTGCTACACAAGTATTAGGTGATGAAACCCTTATGATAATTGCTAAAGAACTACTTAAAACGTTAGATAAACAATTTACTGTTGATTGGACTATTAGAGAACATGTAAGAGCAAAATTGAGAATTGAGATAAAACACATTCTTAGGAAATATGGTTATCCGCCTGACAAACAAATATTGGCAACTGAAACAGTACTTGAACAAGCAGAATTAATGGGGAAAAATAAATAAATTTAAATGTATTTTATATGTGATTTGATTTTATTAGATTTATAAAATAATACAATTAAACTATTTAGATAATATATAAAACTCCAGAACAAACCAATAAAAATTATATTTTTTAAAAGTAAATAGTCTCCTTCTAAATTTATAGGAACTGAATTAATAATTAAAAGAAGTATAATTAATAGTGTTGAAATAAAAAGTATATTATGTATATTTCTATCTTTTATAGAAGCGATTTCTTGGTAATATGCAATTTTATTTTCACAAATATCAATATTTTCTAAGTATTTTTTATTTTCAATGTTAGATTCTTCTTTTTTCTTTAATTCATGTATTCTCTTTTTTAATTCTTTTGTATCTTTTTCATTTAACTTTCTTAAACTTTCAGACACTTGATTAAGTATCACTATCCCATAAAAAATTCCTACAAAAGTCAATAATGAACCAAGAAGTAGATTTAAGCTAGTTAAATCTATAGGTCCAGTATTAACATCATTAATATAAATAAGAGATATTACCATCAATAAAAAACAAATCCCCAAATTAAATTTATGCAATATGTCAACTAATTTTTCTATAAATGCCATAACTTTTTTTAATTGTCAAACTTTAAATAGTTTTCCAAAAAATCAAATAAAAAGTAATAAAAACTTATGTTTCTCAATATATTTATGAAAAATAAATCAATTTTACTAATTGGGATTTTAATTTTTGGATTATTTTTATTTGGTTGTATTAATCCAGAAAATAAAAATAATTATATGGTTCAGAATACAGAACTTAATGTTAATAAAATTAGTCCTATCAATTCATTAAATATTGATTCTATTAGTTGCTCCTGGATTGGAAATAAAATAAGTTGTAGTGGGGATATTGTATCTTCCCTAGAAGAAAATCAATATATTGAAAATTTAGGAATTGAAATGTCTTGTTACACAGTAGGAGAAGGTTGTGTAATTGGAAGTTCTGAAAAGAAAAATTTTGGAAAAACAACAGGAAAACAAATAATTCCTTTTAATTTAAAATGCGATTTATCAAATGAACTTATTAATTTATTAAATTTGAATAAAGAAAAAATATACGTGGAATTAGAAATATCTCAGATGACTGAAGGAAAAGTTCAAATAGTTGGTGAAGATTCTGTTTGTTCAAAATATTCATTAAATTAATTGAAAAAATGAATAAAAGATTAAATAAGATATAAGTTTTAAAATACAAAAACTATTTTAAATTTTAAAAAAAGAGGGTAGGAATGAAAGAAATTCATAAATATAGTTCTGTTATTATCGGAACACTTTTGGTAATTTTTTTATTTGTTTTGTTTAATGCATTTACAGAAATAAAAATTGAAGAAACAAGAATAATTTTTGAAAGTAATAAAACACCTGAAGAATGTAATTTTACAGATATTCCTACTATCCAATCTACAGTTAATATGGATAGAGAATGTAAAGCTTTTAATAATTTAAGGGAAACACAAGCGTATCTCCTTACAAAATTTATTTTATTATTACTTATCTTATTCTCTTTATTCATGTTTATTAATTTAATTTACAGTTCATTTAAAAAATTCTCTGAAAACATTAAAAACAAAAAAAGAAACAATTTATCAAAATACACTCTTAATTTTATAATAATATTAATTAATTTCTCTTTTTTAATTATTATATCTGCATATGCTACTACTTCTGGTCTTTATGAGTTTGAAGGAATAGAATTTTATTACCTATGTAATATGTATTTTATATTATATTTTTTTATTGGAACAATTGTAGTTTTATCAATAATATTACCAGACTTGCATGAAAAAAATATTTTTTGAAATACTTTTATTTTAACCCTTTCAATTTTTCCATGAAAATCTTCTGGACTTCTGGGTCTTGCATAAGCGCATTCATTACTTCATCTGCTTCATGGCGCTTTTCTTATATTTTTATAAATACCTTTTTTCAAATACTAAATCACTTAAAATACCCAATTTAGACTTTGTTTTTTATGTGTATGAGAGGTTTAATATATAAAAATAAAGAAATAAGAAAAAGAGTTTTACTCTTCTATGTGCTCTACAATCCCTACAAATCTAATATATTTTATTAAAGAATAACTAAATTATATATACTTACTAAATATTTTTAAGTGAATTTATTAGCGTTTTAATTAATGAACTAAAAAACTTAAAAAGAGGAAGGGAATAGTATATATCATGGGTGAAATATTAAATCTAGTTGAGAATTCAAAAGCTATAAATTCTAATCTTTTTTCTCGTCAGAGAATATTAATTTTAAAAAGTTTAGAAAGCTTAGACCAAGAAGGTGCAGTATTTAGACAATTAAAAGCATTTTTAGAGCTTGATGATGGTAGTTTAGCTTCCAGTTTAAAAATGCTTGAAGAAATAGGATTTATAAAAAGTAAAAAAATAAAATTAGAGAATAAAAATATGACTCAGTACTTTATAACAAATCATGGGAAGGAAGAATTTAATATATTTAAAAAATGGTTAGGCGAGGTAATCGAATGAAAAAATTAGATAGATTATTAATATATTTAAACGAATTAGGAATAAAACCAAATTTAGACAGTTTTGAGAATAAATTAATAATTCAAAAAACAGCTTGCTTATTAAAAATGCTGGGTTTTGATATTAATTATACATTTTCTTTATATGTAAGGGGGCCTTATTCTAAAGATCTAACCCAAGATTTATATAATAATTTAAACCCCTCAAAAGGAAAAGTCTCTAAAAATGAAAAAGAAAAACTTAAAAAATTTAAAGAAATTACTGAGATGGATCCAAAATAC
>JBAZFO010000047.1 GCA_041653315.1 Candidatus Micrarchaeia archaeon
CTTTAATTTATACATTACCCAATGCAGACACAGCATCAGGTGAAGTTTGGTTAGCAGAAGTATGGTGTGGTGATGGAACATCAAACACATCAAAAGAAAATTCAACAGAAAGAACAATAACCACAACCCAACAACAAGATAGTAGTAGTGGATCAGAAAAAAAAGATTTAATTTTTAATTTGGATAAAGAAATAAATTGTATTTCAAATGAAAGTGCAAATATAACAATTACTGCAAAGAGAGGAAAAATTAAATTAGAGGATATGCTCGTTAAAATAGAAAAAGAAGGTTCTTTTGTGGATTCCAGTAGAACAAATATAGATGGAAAAACTTTTTTCATATTATCAAATGGAGAATATGATATAATTAGTAGAGGAAAAGATTATGTAGATTATAGTAGTGATCTTATAATTAATTGTGATATAGAAATTGATCAAGAAGAGGAGATAGAAGAGGAAATGAATGAAGATATTATTGAAGAAGAGCAATTAATAGATTGTGAAACTGATGAACAGTGTATGGATGATGAACGATGTATTAACTATACGTGTGTAAATATATTAATTGGAAATTGTGGATATATTAAAGAACACCAATGGGAGAGTTATGATTGTTGTGATGATTATGACTGTTCAACAGATTTAATATGTTTTAATCACAATTGCATTAAACCACAAAGTAAAGAAGAAGTAGAAAGAAAAAATAAAAAAAATGCTGTAATTTTAATAAATAATTTAAAGGAAGCAATAGAACTGGCAAAAGAACAAGGCAAAAACACAACTAAAGCTGAATTTATTTTTATCCAAATTAATGCTCAGTTTGAAGCAGGCAATTATGATCTTCTTGAAGTTCTATACGAACAAGCAGAGTATATAATTAATACTGCTCCACAATCCACAATAGAAACTGTTGATGATGAAATGCTTCCAAAAGCGTCTGCAATAAATATATTATTTATATTAGTATGTTTTGGTTTGGTGGCGCTTGGTTCAATTATTTTTTATATTACATATTTAAAACCAAAAAAGTAAATTAACAGCTGTTGTCTTTGAAAAAAAATAAAATAAAAAAAGTAGAATACAAACATGTTAAGCGCGATGACATATATCAACAGCGCGCAGATAAATTAGTAAATGACGCATTAGGGAAAAAATAAATTTATAATAAACTTAATTTAAATTTAATATAATTGTTTTTTGATTTTCTCCTTTTTTCACACTTACTGAATTTTTTCCAGGATCAATAAATTCTTTTGGAAAATTATTTTGATTAAAACCAATTAAATATTCTCCTTCTGGAACTTGAAATATAACTTTTCCTTCAGTATTAGTTATTAAATATCCAGCGGTTGGAGGACCATTTGGTTCTTGACTAATCCATAAATCAATTTCTACATTAGATATCGGATTGTTATTTGGATCTAAAAGAGTTACTTCTAAAGTTTCATCTCCTTCAACAAATTTTGGCTGTTCTTGGTTTGTACATCCAAATATTAAAAATACACTAAATAAAAAGATAGTAAAAATCAATTTAGATAAATTTTTTATTTCCATAATAAAAAATAAAGAAAGGAAGATATATAATTGTTTTTAATATTCTTCACACATTCTCTGATAATAACTTTTATCATGCCCGCAGGATGGGCATTTTTCTGGTGGCTCTGCGCCTTCGTGCCAATATCCGCATTTTCTACAAAACCATTTTATAGGTGCATCTTTTTTGAATACTGTATTGTCTTCAATTACTTGAATTAATTTTCTAAATCTGTCTCTATGATGTTGTTCTGATTTTGCAATAGCGCGTAGTCTTGCTGCAACATCATTTAATCCTTCTTCTTCGGCTGTTTGTGCAAATGAAGGATATAATTGTTCAAATTCATGATTCTCTCCATCTGCAGCAGATTTTAAATTATCTAATGTGGTTCCCCATATTTGTGGAGAATCAGTTTCAACAATCATTGGTTTTGCAATTTCTTCGTCAGTTAGTTTTAAATCCTTTTTAATTTGTTTAATCATTTTCCATATCCATTCTGCGTGTTCTACTTCATTTTCAGCTGTTATTTCAAATATTTCTGAAATTTGTTGATATCCTTCTTTTCTTGCAGTAGAAGAATACATTGTATATCTATTTCTTGCCTGACTTTCTCCTATGAAAGCCTTTGTTAAATTTTCTAAAGTTTTTTTCATATCCTCACCTCATTTATTCAAATTTATTTGATTTTTATTATAAATTAAAATACATAAAAAGATATATAAAAATTAGACAGGAAACTATTATATTTATTCCCCTATCTACTAAACTCCTCTAAAAAGTCAATGATGCTATCAATTAAAAGCAATGGCAATATCAATTAAAACAAATGTTGTTTATTAAATAAATTTTATATTTAAGATTTTTTATATATAATATTTTTAAATGTTTCTATTTAAATAAGATATTATGATTTTTTGTTTTTCAAGTGCTTCAAAGATACCAAGAATGTATATATTGTGGTTAATCTCAAGAAAAGAAGATTATTGTTATAATATTGCAAAGAAAATAACAAAGAATAAAAAAAATCATGCTTTGATAAATACTAATCTGGTCAAAGTACATTTAGTTTTAAAATACCTTGAGCATAAAGGATTGGTAAATTCTAAAAATGTGCTTGGAGAAAATAATAAGAAAAGAGTTATTTATTCAATAACTAGAAATGGAAAAAAAGAACTTTCTGAATTTAAAAAATTAATACAGAAAGAAAATAGAGAGTATATTAGATATCTATCTAAATAAACTCCATCAAAACAAAATCAGTAAAAGCAAAAACGGAGGTTGTGTAAAATGAAAAAAATATTTTTATTAGTTAGTATGTTTTTATTTATTGGCATAATTAATGCAGATTTTTCAGTAGTTAATTATGAAGTTCTCCCAAGTTCTCCATCCCCGGGAGTTCGTGGAACAGTTTCATTGACTGTTGCAAATACTGGCTTGTATAAAGTGGAATCTACACGTATTTCTTCTACTGGTGGTGTTGCTTTAGGTGGAGGCAGAACAATGTATATTGGTGATATGCAACCGGGAACTTCAACAATAACCTCAATCCCATTTGAAATAAGTGAAAACCTTAGTGCAGGGGTTTATACTCTTAATTTGCAGATTTCCGGAAGATATGAAGATCCAACTCAGAATTATGATGAAAAAACAACTACAACTACTTTGGATATCCCAATAGTTGTTTCTTCAAATCAGATTTTTAATCTGGATTATACTGAAACCCGGATAGAAGATAAAGAGCCATTTAAATTAAAATTTATTATAAATAATTTTGGTGATCCTGTTAATGATGCATATTTAACCATTGATTCCCCTAATTTTTTAAATACTGGTTCTTCCCCTGAGTATATTGGAGATATTTATGATTCAAAAGAAGTTGTTTTGGATATGGTTTTGGATTCAAATACTTTATCTGGTAGAGATACGATAAATATAATTTTAGATTATTCAAATGAAATGGGATTAAAAGAACAGGCAGTACTGCCATTAAATATTTATGTACAGAAATCTCCTGAATTTGCAATCGGTTCAATCTCATCCTCTCCACTAAAACTGATTTCAGATACTTCTGAAGCACAGTTAACAGTAGAATTAGAAAATATTGGCGAAGCAGATGCGAAGTCAGTTAATACTGAATTGGTTTTACCAACAGGATTTACTGAAAGTTATTCTTATTCTGCTAAGGATAATTTAGGAAGTGTTTCTGCGGGTCAGAGCAAAATTGCAGTATATTATATCGATATAGACAAAGGCATTATGGGGGGAGAATATCCTGCTGTTATGAAAATAAAATATAAAGAAGAAGATTCAAATGAGTATTTTGAATACGAATTACCAGTAGATATCCAAGTTGTTGATATTCCTTTATTTGAAATTGAAGCAGTAAATATATCTTCAGACAATGTTGCTCCTGGAGATGAAATCTCAATTAAATTGAAAGTAAAGAATATTGGAAATAAACAGGCGGATTCAGTTTCAATAAGAGCATTTTCTGAACAATCCCAGCCTTTTGAGTTTATGGAAAATTCTGATTTCATAGGTAAGCTAAAGTCAGGGGAAGAAGGCGAAGCGATTTTGGAATTATCCATTGATTCAGATGCAGTTCCAAAGGATTACATAATTGATTTTGAAATTCGTTCAGTAACAGATGATAATGTTTTTCTTTCAGATGAAACACTAACGTTAACTGTTTCAGAGTCAGGTTTCAATTCAGAGGTTTTTGTTTATCTCATTGCAATAATTGTTTTATTGGCAGTTGGGGTTTTTGCAGGGATTTATTTTGAGAAAAGAAAATCCAAGAATCATAACAAAAAATAAGATGTCTAAAAATCAATGACTAAATCAAATGTGTAGAGGGAGATTAAAATATTTGAAGATGCATTAACTGGACTTGCAGTTTTCCAAAAGAAACATTCAAAACTATTACTGGTAGTTCTTATTCTTTTCACTTTGTTTATGCTTGCAGGAGTTTCTAAATTGAAAGTCCAAACAGACATGACAAAGGAAATGCCCCAGCAACTGGAAGTTTATCAGGTTTCAAATCTGGTTACTGCGAAATTAGGAGGGCAGGACACAGTGCTTATAGCAGTTACTCTTGATGAAAGTTCAAATGAGAAAAATGCAGTTATAGATATCCGTGACCCGAGAGTTATAAATTACTTAATTGAATTGGAAAATTCGCTTAAAGAGGAAAGCATAATAAGTGAGATAACTTCTGCAGGTTCGTACTTTGAATATCTGCCTCATTCCACGCTGGATGAAGTCAAGAGAGTATTGGATTCTTATCCTCAATTAACTTCTTTTTTCAGTTCAGATTATAAGACAACAGTATTTTACTTGAAATCTGATTTGGGAGGGGGAGAAAACAAAATAAATGAGTTAGAGAATACAATACGGGAAAAACTTGCATCTTCATCTGAGCCTGTTGGAATCAAAACATCTATAACAGGAAATCCTTCTATTCGTTCAGTTATTTTTGAAATATTAATTCAAGATTCAATATTGACACTTTCAATAGCTATATTTTTGATATTTCTACTTTTGGTTATTATACTTAAATCAGTATCAAAAACCCTGACTGTTTTGGCCCCGTTGATTATTGGATTAACATGGACTTTGGGAACCTTAAGTTGGTTGGATATCCCATTATCTATTGCTACTGTTGGAATTAGTGCTATGATTCTTGGTTTGGGTGTTGAATATGGAATCTTTATGCTCTCAAGATATACTGAAGAGCGAGATAAAGGGGCAACCCAATTACATTCTCTTAAAGAAACTGTTCCAAATATTGGATCTGCTTTACTTGGGTCAGGAGGAACTACAATAGTTGGTTTTATTGCCTTGACTTTATCAGTTGTTCCTATGCTTCAAAAACTTGGTTTCAGTCTTGCTTTGGGAATTTTTTATACTTTGGCTTCAACAATTGTTTTAATGCCTGTTATTATTGTTTTAGGGGAAAAAGCGAAATATAAACTTGAACTTTTATATGCGAAGAAAATCCTACATAAAAGAAAAATACGAAAAGAGATGAGAGAAAAATGGAAAAAAATCTAAAAAGAACTTTTATACATAAGTATTCATTATTCGTTTCTTCTAAATACTGGCTTGTTTTTTCTCTTGTTATGTTATTGTCTTTTTTTGCTTTGATCGCTATGATGGGACTTGAAACGAAATCCATGGAATATTCAGATATGATACCAGACGATCTTGAGGTTTTTCAGACTATGGAATTAATTTCGTCTGGATTTGGAGGAACTTCCTCAGTGATTATAGCATTACAAATTGAACCTGAATATATTGAAGATGAAATAGTAGATATCAGAGATTATAGAGTAATTCAGCAGATAGATTTACTATCTGAAATAATGTCGGGTGCAGATAATGTTCTTGATGTTAGTTCTCCTGCTTCTTATCTTAAAACATTAAATGGGGGCGAGCTTCCAAAAACCGATTATAAGATCAAAAAATTAATTTCAGAGAATCCGGAGATTTTTGAAAGTTATATAAGTTCTGATTATTCCCTTGCAGTTATTAATATACGTGTTTCAGATTCCTTTGACCCTAATCAGATGATTGATGATTTTAATATGGCGCTTTTGGAGATTCCAAATATGAGAGGTTTAAAAATAACTTTAACTGGAGATACAATTGCGTCTGCGATAGTTCAAGAGGAAATTACTCCAGATATTACCAAAACATCTATTGTTTCATTTATAGGAATTATTTTGATTTCATTTTTACTTTTCCGTTCAATTAAATTTGGTCTTACCCCGCTTGGGACAATTTTGATTGGGATTGTATGGACTATGGGATTTGTGTCTGTTTTTGGAATGAGTTTAAGTTCAATGACTTCTGGAGCTATTTCAATGATAATGGGCATAGGTATTGATTTTGGAATCCAGATCTCTTCAAGATATAAATACGAGAAAAAGAATTCTGTTTCTGTTGAAAATGCAATGGAAAAAACGCTTAATGCGACATTGATTCCTATTTTCATAACAACTCTTGCCGCAATAATTGGTTTTCAGGCAATGAGTCTTGGACAGTTAAAAATATTGGGCGAACTTGGAACTATAATGAGCTATGGAGTTGTAATGTGTTCATTAGCAGCAATAACCTTTGTGCCTTCAATGATTATAATTTTTGAAAAACATAGTTTAAAAAATTATATAAAATCCTATTTTAAGTGAATGTAACTTAAATAATTAACCTTTATGATTATTTAAAAGAGAGAACTAATTTTAAAAATCAAACGATAATTCAATAATTTAAACGATAGTTTTAAAAATCAAACGATTAATATATAAGTATGGAATTAACAAAAACCGAATGGAAAATAATTGAATTATTTGCTGAAAACTCAACTAAAAGTTATTTTGTAAAAGAAATTTCTCGTTTATTAAATATCTCTTCTGGTTCATCAAGTAAATTATGTTTCAAACTGTCAAAAGAAAATATTTTAATAAAAAAACAAAGAGGGAATATTATATTTTATTCTTTAAATCAGGATCTGTTTTATGTAAAAGAACTAAAAAAATTAATATTTTTATCTAAATTAAAAAATTATAAAAAAATATTACAAAATAATGAATATCAATCCGTAGTTTTATATGGTTCATACGCAAACGGAGAATATATAGAAAAAAGCGATATTGATTTGTTGATAATAACAAATATAGATGAAAAAAAGGTAAGAAAAAATTTAGAATCGTTATATAAACTCAACAAAGAGATTTCAATTCTTGTTTTTCCTTTTTCAAAATGGTTGGAATTAAAAAAGAAAAACGAACCAATTTATAAAGAGATTATTGCAAATAATATATTATTGTATGGGGAAAAATTGGTGATTTAATGTCTATTGAAATACTTTTTGAAGAAGGACTTTTGAAAAAATGTATTCCTTCAAAAGAAAAAGCAGAAAAATCTATAGAGATTGCAGAAAAATATTTAGATAAAGCAAAAAAAGTTTTTGATCATCGAATGGATGATGTTGCAATTTTATTAGCATATTCATCTGCATTTCATGCATCTAGAGCAATTTTATTTAAAGAAGGAGTATCAGAAAGAAGTCATTATGCAGTTTGTGAATATTTAAAATACAAAC
>JBAZFO010000048.1 GCA_041653315.1 Candidatus Micrarchaeia archaeon
ATAGAAATATTATATTCGTCTGTATTTAAAAAACTTTCTTTGGTTGGTTTTAGAATGGTGTTTTAATGTGGGGTTATATATGGAAAGCTTTATAAAGGCAAAAAGAGGAAATAAATATATGAAAAATCAAAAATTAAAAACAGCATTAATCATTTCAACAATTGCAATTAGCTCTATTTTTGGACAGCAAAAAGGAGAAACAAACGTATTCCAAAAACAAAAACCAATAGAAGAAAAAATTAAAACAAAAAGGGAATTTAAAAGTGATGAATTAAAAAGTATATTCATGGATTTAAAAGATATAACTCCTGAAAAAGAAGAACCAAAAAAAGAAGAGCCTAAAAAAACACCTAAAAAAGAAAAACCAAAAAAAGAACTTAAAAAAATAGAAGATCCTGAAACATATGAGGATTTAGAAAGATGGAAAAGAAAAATTGGTAAAATAGAATATGTTTAAATATCTAAATCATTAAAAGAAACATTAGTAGTAGTATTATATCCTTTAAATTTGGGACTATCTCTTGCCCCCATATTTCTTTGTTGAATTAAATATTTATTAATATATAATCCTTTTTTTGTAATATCTACTTCAAGAGAATTTAACGTATTTCCTGAACTAAACTCAACAGTAGTTAATTTTCCTTGTGGATCATAAGCTAAAAATAAATTATGGGATCTGCCTGTTCCCAAATGACTTACTTTTTCTTCAATAAAAGAACCAACATTAAAATCACCTAAAGGATCAAATTTAGATACTCCAATTGAAGATTTAACCTTTTTTAACTTATTACCTGAAACAAAATGTAAGGGTAATTGTCCATCACCAGAAACGTATCTAAACCAAACTAACATATTTGAATAACTAGGAGAAGAACGAACATTAAAGAATTCTTTACCTATATAAAAACCAGTTTGACTTATTGTAAAAAGTTCTTGTTTATCACTTAAATTAAAGCGATCCAATAATTTTAAGGGTATTTTATTTGGGTCTAATCTTGGGGATTTATTTAAAAATTCAGACTGCATTTTAGAAAAATTATCATTTGATTTAACAATGCCATAAAGACTAAATAATTTTATTTCTTGGATATTCACATTTCCTTTTTCTTGTTTTAAGTGTATATTCTCCATTGTTCTTTCCAATACTCCTAAAAATAAATCTTTATTTTTACCCCCTAATCTAAATTCTTTTTCTTTATCTGTTTTCCATTGGCTAGCAGATATATAATTGAAAACAGCCTGCATTTCTTCTTTGTTTTTAATTTGAAAACCATACCACCAAAATATTTCCAATTTAACTAATGCATCATAACAGTCATTATAACCTGCTATTCCCTTAACACTCGAATATTTGCCTAAATCAATTTTTAGAATTTGAGCTAATTTACCATAAAAAGCAATCAATAAATCATGTGAATTATCTTCTGAATTTTGGTCTAAACTTTTTCTATTATAATAATAAAGCCCCAATAAATCTGAAACAGGTAATTCTTTATTCTGTTGCATCCCTAAAATAGTTGTTAAAATAAGCTGATTTGGTGAGAGTCCATTAGATTCATCTCTAAAATAATCAATTTTTGTATTTTTTAAAGAATGCAAAGACTCTTCAATCATAAAAAATGCCAATGTGGTTGTAAAAAATTCTTCGTATCTTTCTGAGGTTGAATAAATTTGCATAGATCTTAAAAAATCATGTGATCGTTTTATAAAAGAAAAAAATAAATCTGTATTTTTTTTATTCCATTTAACTTCTTTTTTTGGTGAAAATCCTTGAGACAATATTAATTCCATTCCTTTTTCAGGCAATCCGGCTTTTATTTGCTCCCATCTAAATGCATTTGATCCAAAAACTCCATATATTAAATTAACAGCTTCTTCTGGTAAAACATTTTTAAATTGTGTTAAAATAAAATCAAATGAATTTGACATTGAAATTGGAGTTGATATATTATTCAAAACTATCTCATTTGTATCTTTAATAAAATCTAATAATTTATATCCATCAAATATATCATTAAATTTTAATTTTTTAATTTTATTTATTATTTGCGTTGAATATATATCAATATGTGTAAAATTTGTAAAAGAATCGCCATAAATTGAATTTAAATTTAAAAATAATTCTTTTTCTGTTGATTGAACCAAAGAATCATTTTTTAATAATTCATATAAAATACACATAGTATTAATATCTGCATTATTAATAATCCCAATTTCTATTAAAAATCCACTATCTGAAGATATTCCTAAAGAAACCAAATCTTTTATATGATATTCTTTATTACCCAAAGACATATCTTTAATTGTTAATAGTTTAAGATAAAATTCTAATAATTCAATTTCTTCAAGGTATAATTCATTATATAAATAATCAACAGGTATCATTTCTCTTTTACTAAACTCTTCGTTTAATTCTTGTATATTAAAATTTATTTTTTCAGTATCATTTAATTCTTCTTTTAAATTTAAAAATTTATAATTAAACACATCCCATTTTACAGTTTTCATTAAAAACTCATTAAGCATTTTATCTTTCGGATTTGAATATGATATTCTTAAATAAAATTTTGATAATTTTTCATATCTTAAATCTTGCCCGTCTTTCGAAACTTCCATTAAAGAATTATGTATAATATTTATAATCTCTTTATCACTAAGGAAAACAGAGGTATTTTTTGTTTTAAAAGAATAAATTGCAGTAGCAATACTACAAATAACTGCTTCTATTTTTTCTTGTTTTTTATCTTTATGAACATCAGAAAAAAAATCATTTTGATTTAAAAAATATTTTAGCAAAGTTACAGCTTGTTTATATGAATTAGAATCAAAATAAATTATTTTAGATTGAAATTTTTTATGCTGGCTATCCATTCCTTTTTTTGAAATATCTAAATAAGATGGAAAAAGCTGATCCTCTTGTTTTTTTATGGGGGCTAAATTAAAACCCATACTATTCCTCTCCTTGAGTAAAATTATCTCTTTCAGATTCTTTAAGTAATTCTTCAAGTTCTTTCATAGCTTTCGCTCTTAATTCTCCCTGTAATTTTGGAATTTCTAACTGTTTTTCTATTATTTGCTGGTCAATTGATTTTTTTTCATTTTCTTTTTGTTTATTATCAACTACCTGTTTTGGTTTTTCAACTGGTTTTGGTTTTTCTTGTGTTTGAACAATTTTTGGTTCTTCTTTAACTTGTGGAGGTTCTTGTTTGGGTGGTTGTGTTTGTTTTGGTTTTTCAACTGGTTTTGGTTTTTCTTCAACTATTAAGGAAGGTGGTTTAATCTCTTCAATTTCCTGTAATTTTTCTGGTGAAGTTAACTCTGCATACTCTTTTTTATAATTTTCAAGCGCATATTGTCTATTTACTGCTTCTAATCTTAAATCTTTTGATCTATCTTTGGCAATTTTTGAAAGTTTAGTTTCTCCTCTTTTTGCATATTCTAAACTATTTGCTTCCTCATCTAAAGAAGCCATAGTCAAAATAGAATAATCTCTTTCAGCAACAGAAATTGAAATTAAAAGAGACGCTTCTTGTTTTTTTATTCTTCCTGCTTGAATAGCTGCTTCAAATGGATTTTGAGAGATATCAAAATAATTATACTTTTCAATAGCATTCTTACCTTTATCTAATTCAATAACTACATATGGAATTTCAAATCCTGGAATTATATCTTCTGAATATTCAATTCGTCTATCAATTAAATGTTCATTGATAATATCTGGGTTTTTAACTATTACTCCTTTTGATTTGGTTACATTATTAGAAAGTTCTATTTCTAAAGTATTTACTTCACTTACAATTTCTTCTATTGATTTTTCTTCTTTTGATTTTTGAACTACTGGTTCTTCTTCGTATTTTTCTACTTTTCCTCTTGAATAACCTGTTTTCATATTCTCAGATAATTCATCTAAAGATGCAAATCTTTGTTTTGATCTTTCTTCATTTAATTTATCAATCTGTTTTTGCGCTCTTTTTTTATCTTTTTCACTTAAAATAGATAATTCTTCTGTTCTTTCTCTAGGTGATTCTCTTACTGGCATTTCAGTTATTTCTGGGTTCTTAATCTTTCTAGGAATTATATTTTGAGAAATATCCAATTGAGGAAAAACAATTTCTTCTTCAGTTTCTATTTTCTTAGCAGAACTATTTGTTCCTTTTGTCATTCTTTCTTGTAATAAAGACAATCTATCATAAACTTCATCATATTTTCTATCTAAATTTTCAGCATAATTTTTATTCATTTCATATTTTATTCTTAGTATCTCTATATCTTCAAGCACTTTTTCTAATTCTTCAGGACTTTTTTCAAGAACATTAAATTTCATTATTTCTTCTAAATCTTCTGGTGCTGTAAGTTCTATTTTTCCAAAAGACTTTGCTTCAGGATTAATATCTAAATCAGAATTTATTGAAATTTGTTGTTTTGATTTCTCAGCTCTTTTTATAATTGAATCATCTAATTTTATTATTGGGGGTTTTTCAACAACTTTAGGAGATTCTTTAACTGGCATTTCAGTTATTTCGGGTATCTTAATTTCTCTTACCCTTAATTTTGGAGTATACCCTTCTGTTAATCTACTAATTTCTTCTTGAGAATCTTCTTTAATAATTTCTATTGGTTTTTCAGATAAAGAAGCTTTAGCTATATTCTCCCTTGCAGTTAACCAGTCTCTAGTCCAAATTCTTTGAGATTTAAATTCATTAGGTATTAAATTAACTAATTGATGCGCTAAAGAAACATCAGAAGATAAATCTAATTTCTCATATAATTTATTATTTATTAATACTTTTGTAGCATTTGTATCCCCTAGATAATAATAAATTAAAGCTACTGTTTCTATTAATTCGGGATTTCCTTCTCTAAATAAATTTTTATATTCTGGATTATCTTGATCTCTAAAAGCTCTTGCTACTCCTTCATCTAATTTAATAATATTTTTTCTATCAATAATAGATAAATGATTAGCTAATTTTAATTTCAAATCAGTTTGTTCTTGAGTAACTTTATCAGATAAAAATAAATTTGAATCTCTACCTCTCCAAACAGTTTCTTCTATTTTTGATTTTTGTTCTAGATTCATTTTAGCATCACTCCTAAATATGTAATAATTTAAAACTTCCGGTGTTTTTATATCTTTCGCAAGCTTTATTATTGTTTTCACATGATTAATCTTATATGAATATATTAGTTACTGGTGCAAGCGGGCATTTGGGCAAATATTTAATAGAAGATTTAACAGAAAGATATATGATTCGAGCTTTATTACTATCCCCAGATGAGACTTCAAAAATAGAAAATTATAATAATATTGAAATTGTATATGGAGATTTAACTGATCCAATAACAATAGAAGGGATTACAAAAGATATTGATGTGGTTATCCATTTAGCAGCAGTAATAGATTATATTGCCCCTGAAAATACTTTATATAAAGTTAATTACGAAGGCACTAAAAATGTAATTAGAGAATGCGCCAAAACTGGAGTTAAAAAATTTATTTATATTAGTTCTACTGCTGTATATGGAAAAAATCTTCCAAAAGAAGCGATTAATGAAGATTTTCCTTTAAAGCCGAATAATGCTTATGGAAAATCAAAAATGCTTGCAGAACAAGAACTATTAAAATTTAAAGAAAAAATGAATGTAATTATCCTAAGATTATCTATGTTATATGGAAAAGGATTTGATAAAGGTTATTTTTATATTTTAAGAGCAATTGAAAAAAAAGAAATGAAAATGATTGGTAATGGAGAAAACCATATACCTTTATTACATGTAAAAGACGCAGTTGAAGCAATAAAATTATCCTTAGAAAATAAAACACAAAGTGGATCAGTATATAATGTGGCAAATCAGAACTCAATAACACAAAAAGAGCTTTTAACAATAGCTGCTAATGAGTTAAATGTTGATCCTCCAACTTCAACATTTCCAATTTTTTTAGTAAAAACTTTAGCAAGTTTTGAATTAATAGGAAGCTATTTAACTACAAAAGAACCAAAATTATTAAATGAATATATAGATAAAATATCTGCAGATAGACAATTTAGTATACATAAAATTGAAATGGATTTGGGATTTTTTCCAAAAGTAAATATTAAAGAAGGTATGAAAGAAATGGTTGAATATTATATTGAAAAAGAATATGAAAAAGAAGAAATAAAAGAAGAAGAAAATGAGGTGGATTATAATGATGAGGAAAATTGAAAAATATATTAACGATGAATTAAAGAAAAAAGGTGCTTTATTTTTTGGTGTTATTGATCCTATGGATTATGAAAATTTAGAATCCTGCGTAAATACTGCTAAAAAAACAGCAGATGCAGGAGCAGATATTATATTATTGGGTGGAAGTATAGGAGTACAAGGAGAAATACTTGATAATGTAACAAAACAAATAAAAGAAAAAACAAGCACTCCCGTAGTATTATTTCCAGGGAATATAGGAACTGTTACTCCTTATGCAGATGCAATGTATTTTATGTCTTTATTAAACAGTAGAAATGCATATTGGATATCACAAGCACAAACATTAGCAGCACCAATGATAAAAAAATATAATATTGAAACTATACCTGTGGGGTATTTGATAGTAGAACCCGGAGGAACAGCAGGTTGGGTAGGAGATGTTAATTTAATACCAAGATCTAGACCTAAAATTGCAGCAGGTTTAGCAATGGCAGCTGAATTATCTGGTTCTACAATGGTAATTACAGATACAGGAAGCAATCCAGAAACAGGTCATGTTCCTTTAGATATGATACAAATTGTTTCAAAAAGTATTGAAGTACCTTATGTTGTCGCAGGAGGCATAAAAACCCCAGAACAAGCAAAAAATGTAATAAAAGCAGGTGCAGATATTATTCAAGTTGGTACTGGATTAGAAAATTCAAAAGACATTGAAGGATATGTTAAAAAGATGATAAATTCTGTAAGAGAAGAAGGTAAAAAAAGAGTGTGAGTTTTTGAAAAAAATCTATTTTGATCACGCAGCAACTACACAATTAGATTCAAAAGTATTAAAAAAAATGATGCCTTATTTAAAAAATAAATATGGAAATGCATCTTCATTACATTCAATAGGGCAGGAATCAAGAGAAGCAATTGAAAAAGCTAGACAAGAATTAGCAAATATTTTGAAATGCTCTTCATCTGAAATAATTTTTACTTCAGGAGGATCTGAATCAGATTCATTAGCAATAATTGGTTATGCACTTGCAAATAAAGAAAAAGGAAATCATATTATAACTTCAAAATTTGAACATCCAGCTGTATTAGAAGCTTGTAAATTTCTTGAAAAACAAGGATTTAATGTCTCTTATATTTCAATAACAAAAGAAGGATTAATTGAGATTGAAAAGTTAAAACAATCAATTAATGAAAAAACAATTCTTATTTCAATAATGCATGCAAATAATGAAATAGGAACTATCCAACCAATAAAGGAAATTTATACCATTTGTAAAGACAAAAGCAATGAATATAAAACAAAAATTACGTTTCATACAGACGCAGTTCAAACATTTGGTAAAATTGAAATAAATTCTTCAATGGCAGATATGATCTCT
>JBAZFO010000049.1 GCA_041653315.1 Candidatus Micrarchaeia archaeon
TTTATTGGAGAAAATTTATATGATTATAATATTATATATTCAAATTCAATTGATCCAACTAAACAAATAAAATTATATCCTGTAAAATATGAAACACAAACAGTTTGTCCTGAATTTAATTTTTATGATCTAAGAACACAAAAAAAATTAGAGGGTGTAAAATTAAATATAGATAAATGCATAGATATGGGAGCATATTCTGTTTCTTTTGAAAAACCAGGGTATTTAAAAAAGACAGAAGAATTATTTTTAACAAATACCACAATAAATATTCCTTTGGAAAAAAATGCTAAATTAACAGTTATTTCTGATACTATTTTTGAAATAGAGGGAAAAGAATATTTAATTTTTAATAATATAAACAGAGAAATAATTTTAGAAGAAGGAAATTATTTTATTAAATATAAAAATATGACAATACCCATAAATGTCAATGAAGGCCGTAATTTAATAGACCTTACAAAATTACAAAATGAGCAGGGAACAATAGAAAAAGAAGAACAGATAGAAGAGAGAACTAAATGGAAAGAAATATATACTCCTGTAATTCTAATATTATGTGTAATATTTATTTTTTATATAATCTCAAAAAAAATAAGGGAGGTAATTAAATGAATATAGAAATAGGAAAGATTTTTTTAATTGCAGTTTTATTATGTATTTCAATAGTAAATTCTGCAGTAATTACTGGATTAGTAACAGAACAAATGACTGATGGGTCTATCGGAGATTCAATTCAAGGGGCGCAAATAACTGCATTTTTAGAACTTTCTGAAAATGAAACTGAAGAAATAGCAACAGCAGTAAGCGGGGAAGATGGTGAATTTAGTTTAAATATAAAAGAAAAGTATGGTAAATATTTAATTACGTCTCAAAAAGAAGGTTATTTTGATGGCGGAGTAGGAGGAATGGAAATAGATGCAGATTATCGACTTTTAAATGGTGATTTAACAATGAGTTTAATTAAATGGTCAACAATTTATGGAACTATTAAATGCGGTGGAGAACCTGCACAAGGGGCAGTAATATCTGCAGAATCAGATTATAAGAATTTTTCCACAACTACAAATGCACAAGGAGAATATGAATTAGAATTGCCAGGAAATGTACCATTTTTATTAAAATTTGAAAAAGAAAATTGTGTTTCTTCATCAATAACAAATGTATACGCAGCAGATATTGATTTTAGTATGGATTTATCAAAGGTTGTAGAAAAATCAAAACCACCTGAAATTATACCTGTGGTGTTAGATACTAAAGAAACAGTACAAGCTGAATCAGATAATACGCTTTTAATTATTGGTGGAGTAATAGTTGTAATTATATTAATTGCAGTATTTTGGTTCATTAAAAAGAGAAAATAATTTCTTTTTATTTTATTTTTTACTTATTTTTAATTATTTTATTAACTATTTTTTAATTTAAAACTTAGTTTTAAAAATAAAAAAGCCTCCGATGGGATTATCAATCTTTGATTGACAAGTTTTGAATGAATTGTCATTCAAAGGTTTTTGAACCCACGACCTCTTGCTTTTTTTCGCCGTTTCTTTTTTCCGCATCCTGCGCTTTTTTCTTTACAAAGAAAAAAGGGCGGTACCAAGCAAGCGCTCTACCAAGCTGAGCTACAGAGGCTTTTAAAAAATACAATTGGATTTGATTTGTTTAAGGTTTTAATCTTTCTGGATCTCTAGGTAATAATATTGCTTCTCTTATATTTTCTAATTTTAATAGTTTTTCAGTTATTCTGTCTAAACCCATACCAACTCCTCCATGTGGAGGACACCCATATTGGAATATTTTTTTATATTCTGACATTTTTTCTAGATCTAATCCTTTTTCTTTTGCTTGTTCAGATAATATTTCTAATCTATGTTCTCTTTGTGATCCAGTTGCAATTTCTACTCCATTATAAATTAAATCAAATGACCTTGTTCCTTTTGAATCATTTTCAGGTTTCATATGATAAAAAGGTCTTTTTTTGAATGGGTAGTTTAAAGCAAAAACAAATTCTTCATTATATTTTTCTTTTATATATTCACTAAGTACTTTTTCTCCTTCTGCATCTAAATCTTCATCAATAGGTATTTCTTTTCCCTTTTGCTTTAAAATTTCTCTTATCTCATGAAAATCTAATCTAGGTATTTTTTTAGGTATTTGAACTTCTTTTTCTAATATTTCTAATTCTTTTTTACATTTTTCATTTATTTTTGTAGTGATATGTATCATTAATCCCTCAATAATATCCATTATATCATGTTCATTTTCAATAAAACCCATTTCAAAATCAATACCTGTAAATTCAGTTAAATGTCTTGTTGTATGTGATTTTTCAGCTCTGAATACAGGACCTATTTCATATACTCTTTCAAATCCTCCTGCTACAAACATTTGTTTATATAATTGAGGAGATTGAGCTAAATATGCCTTTTTACCAAAATAATCCAATGTAAATAGTTCAGACCCTGTTGATTCTTCTCCAGGACTTTCTAACCCTAAAATAGTTATTTTTGGGGTAGCTATCTTAGTAAACCCTTGAGAATCTAAAAATTCAACTGTTGATTTGAATATTTGCGATCTTATTTTAAAAATAGCATTTATTTCAGGTCTTCTTGTATCTAAAAATCTATTATCTAAACGAGTATCTAAATTAGATTCTATTTTTCCATATACTTCAGTAGGTAATTTTGGTTCAGAAGCAGATAATAATTTGATTTTTTTAATAGAAACTTCATATCCTTGTTTTGCTTGTTCACTTTTTTTAACATTTCCTTCTATTTCAACAACAGATTCTCTGTAAATATTGGAGATTAGTTCAAATGAGTTAGAATCACATTCTTCTTCTAATGCTATTCCTTGTGTTTCTCCAGTTCTATCTCTCATTACTAAAAATTTTATTTTCTTTTTATCTCTAATATTTACTATCCAGCATTTAAGAAGCACTTCTTTTCCAATATTTTCTTGTAATTCCTTAATTAAAGTTCTCTCCATATGATCTCCTGTTAAATTAATCAATATAAATGTTTAAGAAAGTTTGGTTAAAAAATAAAATAAAAAAGAGAATAAATTTATCTCTTTAATTTAATTTCAATTGCAGAAACTTTTGATTTTGAGCCATCTTCAGAAGTTAATTCTTCTGTTTTAATCTCTATTTTTTCTACATGTACGTCTGGCATAAATCTATTTCTTACGATTTCTGCTACATCAACTGCTTTTGATATTGTTTTTCCTCTAGCTTTTATTTCTACTGAATTTGCTCCGTTATTAAATTGGGTTACTACTGCTAGGACATAACCCATGATGTTCTTTTTTCCTATATACACAATATTGTCTTCTTTTCTTTCTTCTGTCATATATAACACCTCTTAGTTTATTTCTTTTTTTCGTTTATCTCTGTATTCTGTAATTATATTTTCAACCATATTTTTTAAATACTTTGTGTTTTGTTCTTCTTTTATCTTTTTCTTCTTTTTTTTGTTTTTTTTACTTTCTATATAAAGTTTTAATCTAATTATTTCATTTTTTAATTTTATTACTTCTTTATCTTTTTCTATCTCTTTTTTTCTTATATTTTTTTCTTTTTTAATTTCCCATTCTATTTGCTCTTTTTCTAATTTTAATTTTTGTATTTGTTTTTTTAGTTCTTGGTTTTCTCTTGTTATATTTTTAATTTCTTCAATCCATTCTTCTATGTGTTTATCTCTTTTTGTTGGTTTATCTTTTATCTCCTCTTTTATTTTTTCTTCTGTTTTTTCTAAAAATAATAAAGCGTTTTTTAATGAATGGCCGTTTAAGATTAAATGTTTTAAATAATCTTTTTCTTCTTCTGAGTATTCTAGAGAGTTTACTTGTCTTAACCTATTTGCATATTCAAAATAAGCTTTATATGAAGCAGAATATGCGTCTCGTTCATGATCATTTTCAATTTTTATTTTATTTTCTTTTATTAGTCTGCTTTTTTCTTCTTGTGAAAATTCTTTTTCTGGAATAAATAGTTTTACATTAAAACTTGCTGCAATTTTTAATACAAACTCTGGGCAAGGCCTTTTATCTGTAGCTATTATTGAAGGTTTTCCTATATTTAATATTTGTTTTATAACTTCTGCTTTGCCTGCATTTCTAATACTTATTATTTTTATTAAATTACCATTCAAATCTAAAGCAGAAATTCCAGTTGTTGTTCCTGGGTCAATTCCTATTATTAAATGCAATTAATCACCTATCTGGCGCCTCCGCCGCCTCCGCCGCCACCGAAGCCGCCGCCTCCACCAAAACCGCCCCCACCTCCTGAAGAAGGAGATATAGAAGCAGATCTTAAATTCATATTTAAAGCCATAAATGTAGCTAAAGTAAATGTTGTATTAATATTATTTGATATATACCATGAAGGAGTTGCATCTGGATATTTTAAATTAATATATTCTAAAACTTCTTTTCCAACACCTAAGGAAACAGCATATACTAAATAATGATCCCATAATTCTACTGCTGAAGGAGGTTTTTCTTTCATTGAAGTTAAATCTTCTAAAAATCTTTTAAAAGCCATCCATTGTTCATATTCTAAAGCGCCTTTTTCAGTTCGTTTTTCAAAAGGTTTTGCAAGCATAAAATAAAATACAAAAATAAACATAAATCCAAATTGTATCAATATAAATGTTAAAGGACATAAACATATAGAATTAAACATTATTAATGAAGATAAAATAATTATTATAGCAATTATTGCGGTGACATATGTTTTTCCTTTTTTAGCATTTTTTAAATCATGAAAATCATATTTTTTAGAATACTCTTTAATATCCTCTTCCCACTCTTTGAAAAAGGTATAATTTGATGAATTATATTTTTTGAATTTTTCATTCAAATCTACTTCTGTTTTATTTTTAAATAAAAAATTTAACAAATTTTTTTCAAAACTTAAAAGTTTTGAATCTTCTTTTTTTGTTCTTATTATAACTGTGTGTTTATCTTCTCCAAAAACACCTAAAGTTTTTTTAGCAGGAATTTCTTTTATTTTTAAATATCCTTTTCTTGCTAAATCCAAAATACATGCAACTAAATCTTGAGTTCTAGGTTTTTTATGAACTGCATCTATTAAAGTTCCTAAAACAGCAGGTGAATATTCATTTGGTAATTCTCTATAATATTTAGCATCAAAATCTACTTTTGGTTCTTTTCCATATTTATACCAAATGTAAATAATTATCCCAAAACCAATAATCCAAATTACAGATATTAATAATAAGTTTGAAGTATCTGTTTTAGATGGTCCAGTATCTTCATAAAAATGTGTTTCTTCGTTTATTATTTTTTCTAAACCTGTTTCGTTTTTAAAAATTATATTACTTTTATCTGTTATTAATTCCTGGGGAAAAGCTAAACGCGCTTCAACATATTGAGAACCGGCTATATCATTTGCAGTATAATATGCGTAACTATCAAATAATTCAACATTTCCATTTGAAGGTCCATGCCCCCATGCTTTATATTCCTCTTTTGAAATATTTGAAGGTAAATATATATTCGCTTTTAAAGAAGGAAAAGGTTTATCCCATTCTTCTCCTTTTAATTTCCAATAAAAATCACAGACATCTGTATAACATACAATAATATTTGATATTTTATATGAAAAAGTATAATTATGCACTTCATTTTCCCATGTGCTATATCCAATTAATTCTATTTTATTATTCCCAATTTTATCAATTCTTGTATTAATTGGTTTTTCATCTTCATAAACTTGATATTCTAAAATTTCAAAAGTTCCTTCTCTCCATGATAAAGGAATAGTTCTATAAACTTCATGAAATTCTCCAGAATTAAAAGAATAAGAGATAGTTTCATTAATATCAACAGTCCCATCTAAATTGATATAAATTGTTTGCTCCATAGGACCTATTGAATAAGATTTAGCAAATATAAAAACCATAAATAATATTAAAATAAATAATAGTTTTTTCATAGTATTAAATAAATTAGAAGTTATATAAATATTTGTTATTAAAATATTTTAATATTGTTAATATTTTCTTAACATTTTAAAAATATTCTTATAGGTTAAGTGTTAATACCATACTAACACTTTTTAAATATTTCGTTTTATAATAGTTAATATCTTATTAACAAATAAGATACTAATATTAAATGGAGGTGAATGAATATGAAAAGAAATTGGACCGTTTGGGATGAATTAAGAAGAATGCAGGAAGAAATGGATAGGTTATTTGATTTAAATGTACAAAATGTACCTTTAATAACTAGTGGAAACAACCAATTAATGAATTATTCAGCACCATTAAGTGATGTAATTGAAAAAGAAAATGAAATAGTTTATATAATAGATATTCCTGGAGTAGAAAAAAAAGATATAGAATTAGAAGTTATTGGAAATAAATTAGAAATAAAAACTGAAAAAAAAGAAGAGATAAAAAGGGAAGCAGAAGGTTATTTAAGATATGAAAGATCATATAATGGATTTAGAAGGTCTTTTATATTACCTGAAAAT
>JBAZFO010000050.1 GCA_041653315.1 Candidatus Micrarchaeia archaeon
AATGCGCCCAGGCATTACACAAATAGAAGATAACATAAATCAGGATGAATTGATTTTAATTATTGAAGAAGTACAAAATAAACCTTTAGCTTTAGGAATTGCGCTTTTTAATTCAGAAGATATGAAGAATCAAACACAAGGAAAAGTAATAAAAACAATACATTATTTAAATGATAAAATTTGGGGGTTATAAAAACCTTTTTAAACATAAAATAATATAATAGGTATTATGGTAACTGGAAAGTTTGAAGAGAGAAAAATTAAAAGCTCAGAAATTGACAATAAACTTAGACAACTTGTTTTTTTATGTAGGACCTTGGAATTTAAAGATAAAATAGAAAAAGCTATTCAATTTAAAAAAATTGAAAATTTAAATATTACAAATGAGCAAATCGAAGAATTATTCACAATTTTATTTTCAACAAAAAGTAATAAAAATATTAATAATTTTTTTCCCCAAATAAATTATATTTCTAAAGAAGATATTTTTTTTGTTTTTAGAGTCTTATTAACAGTACCAAAGTATAATCATGAATTATGGGTTCAGTTATTTGAAAATAAAGAAAATGCAAAATTAAATTTAGATCCTGATTCAATTAAAATATATATGGATATTTTTATTCAAAGTGAATTATACAATAGTGATTTTATAAAAAAATGTGATATTTATATATAATTATTTTCTTAAGTAATACACAAGTATTAGTGTGATTACAATTGCTAATATACCTATGTGGCCATTTCCAGGTGCTAATCTTTCAAAAGCAAGATAAATAGCAAAAAAGAAAGTTAAAACAAAAGGGACAAATCCCAGCATTGTAAATCTATGAAATCTTTTTATGAATTTTTCAATATTTTTATAAGGAAATTCTAAATGGTGGTAGATAATAGGCATTATAAAAATTCCTAGAGAGATAATACTACAATACAGTGCTCCGATTAATAATTTGTTTTCTAATTCATTTAAGTTTTGTGCTGAAAAGGCAGTAGCTAATAAAAAACCAAAAAGTATTCCAATAACCCCAGTTAAAGTTCTGACTTCCCCTAGTATATCATTTAATTGTTTTCCTATATCATAAGTTTTATTGTTTTTCATGTTCTCATATTAAATACATAAGATATAAATTGTTTTGCTTTGTAAAAAGATATATGAAAAAAGGTCAAGTTAGTGTAGAATTAATGATAATAATAGGTATTATTCTAATTTTAATAATTCCTTCGATAGTTTTTGTATTTAATTTCATAAGGAATGAAGGAAATGATGATTTTGCTGTTTCACAAGCTGATGTTATTACTTCAAGAATTAAATATACAATAAATATGGTTGGTTCTACAGGAACTGGTTCTGCTCTTAAAACAGAAATAGAAATTCCTTATGGTTTTGAAGGAATATCTACAGAAGAAGACGAAATTATTTTAAAAATGTGGACTTCTCCAGGTTTGACTGATTTTGCTAAAGTTACTGATTATCAAATTATTTCCAATGGTTTAGATAAAATAAAAGCACCAGGAACATATATTTTAGAAATAAGTGCATTAAACGAAACATATGTGAATGTGACATTAATGTAAATATATAACATTTATAAACTATTACTAACACAATTATATTATGCCAACACAACAATGGTCTGTGAATTCAGGAAATTATGGAACGCATAAAATAAATTTTATATATGCAGTTTTTAGAGATAAATATAAGCCTTATGAATCAATGCCTTTTATTCCTGTAGAAAGATTTAACAAAGAGCATTTTGATCTTGCTTGTAAATTGTATAGAACTATTGATCCATATTTTATTTATACTCAAAATTCATTAGGTTTAGCTCTTTTATTTTTAGAGAGTAAATTTATATTTGATAAAAATATATCTGTAGAATACATTTTAGATATTTATGAATCTTTAAAAGTTCCTACTTATGATTTTATGGATGGTGTTATAATAGATTCAGGCCATGGGGGAAAAGATCCAGGTGCATGTTGGGATAATACACATACTGAACATATGGTTGTTTCAAAAATTGCTGGTTTATTAGAAGAAGAAATATTTTTAGATGCATCAACAAATTTTATACCTTTAAATTCATTAAAAATTATGTATCCTAATGGTGTTCCTTCAGATGTTAAACCCTCTTTATCAAAAAGAGTAATAACTCCTTATCAATATGCAAAAGATTTAGGTTTAACAACAGAATTTTTTGTATCTTTACATTGTAATGCAGCAGAATCAAAAATAGCAAGAGGACTTTCGATTCATTATAGAGTTGATTATCCAAATAAAATGCAAAATAAAGATTATGCTCAGATTATGTATGATGAAATTATTAAACAAGTTCCTGAGTTAAAAGGGAATAGAACAAAACCATTAGTTGATGAAGGAACAAGATTGGCTGTATTAAATACTGCTTTTACATATAATATTCCAGCTGTTTTAGTTGAAAATGGGTTTATATCAAATGAAGAAGATAAAAATTTATTATTTAATACTGAAATTAGAAAAAAAATAACAAAAGGAATTTATGAAGCACTAAAACAAATACTTCTTAAAATAAATTCTTAAAACTTAACTTCTTATCCATTAACATTAGATTCGTCATCAAAATTTAATTCTGTTCCAATATTTATTTCACCAGTTTCAAATGGGTCTTCTTCATTGTCTTCTTGTGTTTTTTCTTGTTGTGTTTCTTCTGTTTCTATTTTTAGAGGTTTTTTTGTTTCTGGTGTTTCTTCTGGTTCTTCTGTTTTTTCTTTTGGTTCTTCTTCTGGTTCTCTTTTAATTTCTGGTTTTTCAGATCTATTATTAATCCAGTTTTCTATATCTAATATCATTAAATCAAACAAATTCATAATTTTTTCTCCTAATGATTTCTTTTCTTCTGGTTCTTCTATTTTTGGTTCTTCTGTTTTTTCTTCTGTTTCTTCAATTGGTGTTTCTTCTTTTATATTTTCAACTGGTTTTTCTTCTTTTTTATTTTTTCTTGTTGCTTTTTTCTTTTTTTGTTTTTTTGGTTTTTTTTCCTTTGTTTTTTCAATTATTTGTTCTTCTTCTAGTTCTTCTCTTTTTTCTTCTGATTCTTCTTTTTTCTTTATTTTTTCTATTTCTTTTTCTATTTTTTCAATCAATTTTAAAGCTTTTTTATATTTTCTTTTTGTTAAATATGTTGCAGTATTAAACATTGGATTTTGTTCTCTTCCAGATAAACTATTTACAGCATTTCTCCATCCTCTTCTTTTATCTAATTTTTTATAAATTTTAGAAATACCCCATACTGAAGTTCCAGCTATTAGTAAAGAACTACCTACTCCGATTAAAGTTTTTAATATACTACCAGGATAATAATTAAGTGCATTCATAATAACCGAAGAATACGACCAAGTGATAAATGTTACTCCTACAAAAACTCCAACTTTTGTAATTCCCCTACCAATTCTAAATAATATCATTGGTTTTTTTTCTTCATGAGAAAATTCTTTTATAGACTCAATAGCAGATATATTTTGTAAATATAAATTTTTGTTTTTATCATATGTTTCTCCAAGATTATATTTTAAACCTGCTTTTTGTAAGACTTTTTCTTTTTTAAGGCCTTTTCTAATTTCTTTTCCATAACCGGTTAAACCAGTTAAATATCCTTTTTCAGCGAATTCTTTATATTCTTCTAATTTTCTTTGAGCACTTTCTAAGTCTATTTTTACATTAGTTAATTTAAGTGCTCTTCTTAATTCTTTAATTTCTGTTATTCTTTGATCATCTGTTTTTCTTAAATATTTTTTTCTTAAACCATATCCCATCTTCTCACCCCAAAATATGTTATCTTTTATGGTTTTTTAGGTTTAAAAACCTTTTGGTATGTTTTTTATAGTTTATTATTATAAAAATTAATGGTGATATAATGAAAAAAATTATTTGTTTGGTTTTTTTAATATTATCTTTAGCTGTTTTTGCAGATTGCATAGAAATAACTGAAGATTTAGATTTAGATGAGGATAATGAATCCTGTTTTATAATAACTGAAGATGATATTATTTTTGATTGTGGAGGAAATACAATTTGTGAAGATAGTGGAGACACGTGTATAACAATAGATGCAGAAGGAGTAAAAGTAAATGATTGTATAATAGAAGGAGATAGTGATGAAACAGCAATTGAAATAAAAGGAGATGAAGCAGAAATAACTGAATGTGTAATTGATAATTCTGAAACAGGAATTTATATATCGGATATATCTAGTTGCAGTGTTGAAAATATAGAAATTTCTAACTCTGAAACTGGTATGTATATAAAAGATTCAGATGAAATTGAAATAGAAAATATTGAGATGACAGATGTTGAAACTGGTTTAAGTATAAGTTCTTCTCCAGATGTTTCTTTAAAAGATATTTCAGTTGAAACTGATGAATATTTAGCATATTATTTAAGATTTAAAGTAGAAGATGAAGATGAAGATCCAATAGAAGAAGCTGAAGTTACTTTAGAAGCATCAGAAGGTTCTGATCCATTTAGTGGTGATGAAACAGATGAAAATGGATATACTGAATGGCAGGAAGTTCATGTTGTGGAATATGAAGATGATAATGAAATAGAAGTCACCTTTATATTAACTGTTGAATTTGATGATGCAGAATATGAAGATGAAGATTTTGAAGTTTCAGAAACTGAAACAGTAACTATAGAATTAGATACAGATGTAGAAGCTCAAGAAGATGAAGATGAATTAGCACAATTAAATGAAGCATGTACAGGCAATACAGATTGTGCTTCTGGATACTGTTGTTTACAAGGAGATAAAAGATTTACATGTCAATCAGGACCTGCATTTTGTTTAGCATATGAATGTACTGAAAATGATGATTGCGATGATGATGAGAAATGTGAAAATCATGATTGCAAAGCAATAACAGGAACTTGTGGTTATGCAGATGATCATAAATGGATAAATTATGAATGCTGTGAAAATAAAGATTGCGAAGACGATGAAAAATGTGAAAGCCATGAATGTGTTGAGATAAATTGTGATTGTGGTGAAATAAAAGATCATAAGTGTGAAGCAGAATGCTGTGATAATAATGAATGTCCCAAAGGATATAAATGTATAAATATGATTTGTTTATCTGGAGATGCATGTACTTTAGATTCTGAATGTAAAAATACAGAAAAATGTGTTAATAATTTTTGTGAGGAAATAACAGGCAGTTGCGGTTATGCATTTGAACATAGATGGATTTCTTTTGAATGCTGTATGGATTCAGAATGCTCAGATGGAACAACTTGTGTAAATAATGTTTGTAAAAAATCAACACAAGAAACAAATGGAGGAATATGTGCAACTGGATTTATTATTCTTGGCACAATTTTCCTTGGGTTTTATATAAAAAGAGATTAATCAACATTAATATCTTTTGTTCCTTGTTTTTTTCTTTTTAAAATTCTTTCTACTTCTCTTGTTTCTTCTTTATAACAAGTTTCACAAAAACTATGTGTATATCCATACATATCTACATCTTTTTGAGTTTTTTCGTGAATTAATGTCTTTTTACAAATTTCACATTTTTCCCCTTCAAATCCTAAGACCATAAAAATCTCCTCCAAGTCGCTTTCAAAATAATACGATAGAAAAATATTTAAAATAAGATGTAAAAAATAAAAAAAAAGAAAGAGGGAACTTATTTAAGCATTTTTCATTTTTGCTTCTCTTACATATCCGTCTCCGTCTACATAATACATATATCCTTTCTTCTTTTCTATTTGTTCTTTTCCTACTTTACCTTTTTTACCTTTTTTATTATGTTTCATTGGAGCTCTCCAAACATAACCATCTTTACCTACATAGTAAAGATATCCATTTTCTCTTACAATTTGTTCTTTTCCTACTCTTTTTCCCATCAAAATCACCTATATTTTATTTGATATTATGTCTCCTCTAAATAGAAATATAAACCTATCGTCGAAAAAGCCTAGTTTATAGCTATTTTCATAGGTATTTTACCACTTTTATCTTCTAAAAAACATTATTTTTATATTATAATAACAAATGAATGTTTTAATATATGATTATAAATTTTACCTTGTTATATAAATAGGGTGAATTATATGGGTTGGTTAGATAAAATAACTAAAAGCGGTTCTTCTGAGAAAACAGAAATATTTGAGATTGAGGAAAATGAAGTAAAAGGTCCAAATAAATTTATAATAGATGAAATTTATTTAGTTCAAGGATTTCCAGT
>JBAZFO010000051.1 GCA_041653315.1 Candidatus Micrarchaeia archaeon
TAAATGAGAATTAACTATAACTGTTCCTCCTTTTTTTAATCCTTCACATACATTTATTGAACTTATTAAAGTAGGATCTAAAACAACAACATAATCAGGAGTATATACATTTTGATGAACTCTTATTGGTTTATCATCAATTCTACAATATGCTTGAACAGGTGCTCCTCTTCTTTCAACACCAAAATAAGGAAAACTTTGAGAATACTTTCCTTTATATCCAACTGCAATAGCTAATAATTCAGCTGCAGTAACTGCTCCTTGTCCTCCTCTGCCATGTATTCTAACTTCAATCATAAAACTCAACTGAAAATTATTATTTAAGAAAAATATATAAAACTGCTGTTAAGTTAATTTAAAAAACTTTAAAAAAAGTTTATAAATGTGTCTTTCATTATTAAGATATAAAAAGGTGAATTTTATGAAAGGTTTTACAAATAATAGAACATTAATAGCATTTGGTTTGGCACTATTTATGGTAGTAGCCTTATGGTTAGCAGTTCCTTTAACTGCATGGAGCTTTGAAAATAGCTGGACATTAGATTCAGATGGAAATGAAGAAGATGAATTCACTTCTGGAGATGATGTTACAGTTGTAGTAAACATGACAAAGAACACAGAAGATATTTTAAGAGGAACTTCAATTGAATTAGACGTTCCAAACTCAGCAACAAACGTTGATGTAGTAGCATCATATTGTGAATTATATGATGATGAAGGAACTTTATTAGAAACTTTAACATTCGATGATGATGGAAATTATGATTCAATAGATTATGGATATGGTTATGATTATGGATATAACTATTTCGGTTATGGATATGGATATTGGTATGGAGATGAATATTCAGGGTTAAATACATATATTTTATGTTATTATGAAGTAGATGGTTCTGACAATGAAGAAGATGGAACATATACATATACTGTATACTTAGGAGCCGGGTTAGATCCAAATAGAGCAGCTTTAGAAGAAGAAGCAGGAACATATACTGTAGGTGCATCAACAGAGGGTGGATCAACAGGTGGTGGCGGAGCCCCAATAGGACAAACTGGAAATGTTCCAGACGATACATTTGAAATTCCAATTGAATGTGATGATTCAAAAGCATTAGGAGACGTATATATTGACTATACAGGTTCAATGTTAGAAGAATTAATTGATGAAACAACAATTAGAATTGAATTAACAACAACAGGAACAGTACCTGGTGGATTTGAATTTACAACTACAATTGATGATGTAAACTGTGAAGATGTAAATAGTATCTCACCTTCAGCAGCATCAATGGAAGAAGGAAGTTGTATAATAAATTGGGAATTAGATGGAGATGAAACAATAACCTTCAAAGTAAGAGGTTCAAGAGTACATAAAACAGATATTGAATATTCAGCAAGTGCTTGTATAGATGGACAAGAAGGAGAAGAAGGAATTCCAACAATCCCAGAAACAGAAGAAAATCCAGAAGGAACAGTTCAATGTACACAAGATGGAAATACAGTTAGATGTTTAGTAACAGATGAAAATGGAAATCCAATATCTGGAGAAGAAGTAACTGTAATTGGACCTGATGGAACTGTATATACATATACCACAGATGAAAATGGAAACTTTAGTTTCTTAGCTTCTGAAGCAGGGAGATGGGCTTATACATTTAAGAATTATGATGCAAGCGGCTCATTAATGGTTTCAAAAACAGGAGAACCTATAGATGGAGAAACTGGTAGTCAAGAAGGAGATTCATCTGGATTGCTCTTAATAGGTGGAGTAGTTATTATAGTATTAGCAATAATACTATGGTGGCTTAATTCACAAGGAGCACTTGGGTTAAAGAAATTAAAGAAAAAATAATTTCTTTTTTTTTCTTTTTTTATTTTTATATTAACAACAACAAATACTTTTTAATATCTTATTTATTAAATAAAAATTAGAAGGTGAAATTAAATGGATAAAACTTTAAAATGGATAATTGGGATAGTAATCATACTTATTTTGGCAGTTATAGTAATACTTACTATGAGTATGGGAGCATTAATATTTGGGAGATATGCACAAGGAACACCAATGTGTATATTTGAAGAAGCAGGATTTGTATGTAATGAAGTAATTCCTGTTATAGACACAAATGGATATTTATATGGTATATTCCAACATGCAAAAGATGAAACAATTATTATTAAAAAAGTAGCTTTTGTAGAAGGAGCAGATAAAAATACTGAAGTTAAATGTTGGATAGATACACAAAATATAGAAGTACCTTCAAGAAAACCAATTTCATTTACTAAATTCGCTGCATCTGGAATTCAAGGATGTAAAGTTAATGGAGAAAAAATACATTTAAATCCAGGAGCTCAAATAAAAGGAAAACTTTTTATTGAATATAATTTAAAAAGTGATGAGAATAATGAAATTAACACACCAAAATATGCAATTGCAAATATAATAGCAAACGTAGAAGTAGAATAATTCTCTTTTTTTTATTTTTATTCTATTTTATGAAAAACTATTTGTGAAATTTTCATACCAGAATTTAATTTTATTGAAAAAGGAGCCATATTAACTATTTCTAATACTATTGCATTTTTAGAATTTGGGTGATGAACTGAACTTGTTATATGTACAGCTAAACCCATACGCGCATATCTGCTTCTGCCTTCTAATCTCCCAACAATATCTTTATCTATTATTATCTTCTCTTTTGTAATACCTAAACACATTTCCTGGCTTTTAAGAATGATATTATTTGTTTTTACTTTTTTAAGTGCTGATTTATATCCTATTTTTTTAAGATCAATAACTTTATTTGGCGAAAAAGTATCTTTAAAAACCCAGAAAGTATTATCTAAAGTTAAATCCACAGAAGAACGGCCAATTTGTGATTCTTTAATATTTGGTATAAATTTAATTTTCCCTTTTTTTATATATTCTTCTATTGTTTTTTTAGATAAAACTGTCATTAAATCACCGATAATTTAAGAGAAAGAACCTTTATAAAGGTAAAGAGTTCTTTTTATTAATATGTCCTTAGATTACATTAGTAGAGAAAATACACATACTGAAATCATAAATAATAAAAAAGAACTAGAAACTGCTATGTTTGATTGGGCTATTAAAAATAGAAATTTAATAGATAAAAATAGATTTAAAGATATAACTGGGGGAAATCCAGATTTATTAAGGTTAACTACCATAGAATTAGAAAAATCATCAGAATTAAAAAAAGAATTAGAATATAGATTAAGAATATATGTTGAGTCTCGTTTTAATCAAATTCATAAATATATAGAAATGAAAGGATTAGATAATTATATTGCTGATTTAGCAGATATAAAAGATAAAGAACTTGCTTTTATTTTAATTCTATCAAAATGGACTAAAGGAGTAAATGAAATATTTAAATACGAAAAAGAAGAAAAAGATACATTTTACAAAGAATACATAGATGAAGATGGAGAAAATTATTTATTATATAATAAAGAAATAATTGATTCAATGATTGAATGGTCAAAAAATAATATAGAAAAAATAAACAAAAATAAGTATAAACAAATAACTGGAAATGCATTAGATATTAATAATATATCTGAAGAAGAATTAGAAAAATATGTAATATTCCGTTTTAAAGAAATAGAAGAAGCTATAGAAGAGAATGGGCTTTTAAAATTTACTAACAGATTAGAAACTATTGAAGACAAAAAACATGTTTTTTTAACAATATATGAAAAAGGTTACGAAGGAATAAAAGAATTACAAAAAGAAAGAGATAAAATTAGTAAGATTATTGATGATATTGATTATATAATTACATACCAAGAAAATGAAATAATAACACATAAAAGAGAAAATATTGATTCAATAAACAATTGGATAATTACTCCAAACACAGAACAAAATAAAGGTATTGATTTTAGTATTCTAGGAATGGGTTTTAATCTTAGCAGAAAAAAGTTTGATGAAATTACTGATTTAACAAAAGATATAATTTATGAAACTTTAAGTTCTACCATACAATTTGATAATTATGGAAATGAACTAAAGGAGTTAAAAGAGATAAAAAATATTTCTGGAAACTTAGATTGTACTGAACGAGTTATTTCAGATGCATTATCAATAACTATCCCAGAAAATGGATTTTATTTTGAAGTAAATAATAAAAAGGTAGCAATAACTAAAGAAGGGGACCACATCCATATTTTTTATAACGGCTTTGGAATGAATTTATATTATGATGAAAACCCAGATTATTCAAGAACAACTATATTTATTGATGGGATAAAATTAACAATTTCTGTAGACGAAAATTTGAATGTAACAATAACGCCAGAAAGTGGAAATAAATTAGATTTATCAACTAATACTATAGTTACAATAGAAGAAAATAAAATTGTAAATACAGATTCAACAAGTATCAATTTATCTATTGTAGATGATTCAGTCCAAAGTGAAATATACACAGAAATAAAAAGTGGAAATATCATTCTCTCTAACGAAGGTATTGGACACATTTCATTTAAAATTTATAGTAAATTAGATGAAGATATATTTACTTTTAATAAAACAACAAATGATTTAATTTTTGGAGAAGAACTTTATTCTATTGATAAAATATATGATATAAATGCTGATTTTAAAATTCCATTAGGAAAAGAAAACCTTTTTGAAATTGGTTTACAAAATGGTGCAAGAATAATAGAAATTGATAATGAAAAAGAAAGAAAAGTATCAACAAGTGGAAAATTAAATTTTGAATGGAACGGAATTTCTGTGTCTAATTTAGACATAAATATTAAAACAGAAACTAAAAATAAAGAAACAGATTACGAAGAAAATCATACAAGTATAAACATAAATAATGGGGGAGCATATTTTTATATTAATGATCGCATAGATTTGGATGAACTTCTAACTAAACAAGGAACAATGACTAAAATATTAAGTGATAAAACAATTAAAGTAAAAATTAATTTCAAAAAATTGAGTGCAGGATTAAAAGAAGAAGAAACCTCTGAAGAAATTATTGGATTTTTTAAAGAACTCCATAAAATATTACCAAAAGGAATTGAATTATCTGGTGAAAAAGAAGAAGGATTGCTTTTATTAGATGTAATAAATGGAGATAAAAAAATAGAAGAATTAAAAAATTTAGAATCATTTTCTAAAAATAGACTAGAAGAAAAAGCAAGAAATGCAGTTAATGATGTGATTAAAAAATTTGTTAAAAAACAAGAAAATTGGATAAAAAAAGAAACAATTCAAGATATTGGAGATATTGGATTTACAGGAGCAAACTTTAATTTATTTACTGGAATAGGTCAAAATCAAAACACTTCAACAATATTAAATACAGGTATTTTAGTAGGTAGATTAAATGCGGACATCAATCCTTTATTAGGTTCAAGTTTAAATTTTTCTACAGAAACATATATGTTAAGCCCTTATCTTTTATTAGAATTTAATTACAATTTCCCTAACCAAACAGAAAATTCTGGATTCGAATTTGAAACATCTGTATTTGGAGCTTATAATCTTTTAGGTATTGAAAATTATTATATAGAAGGAAAAAATCTAATGTTTAAAATTCCCTTAGAAATAAATTTAAGCAATTATAATATTGCAAATTTTGAAATAGAAAAAAAAGGAGTATTTTCAGGTTATGGAAATTTGGGTTTTAAATATAATATTACAGAATGCTCAAATTTAGGAATTACAGGTAATTTTTACCCAACTTATGACATATTTAATGGTAAAATAGGAGTTACTTTATTACCTTCTATGTCCTTTGAAACACCTAATTTTAGCAGTGGTTGGAATATGTATAATTTAAACAGGCATGAATTATATATAACAACAAATACACAAAAAGTAAGAAATAGATTTAGTCTTGAATCAGATAAAAACGCATTAGAATTTGCAATAAATTCAAATATAACTTTTCTTGAAGATATTACTCTTGGAGTTGAAGGAAAGTATTCAATAAGAGAAAAAATTGGGTCTTGGGAAGGAAAAGGAATTGCTATTTTTGGCCCAATGGAATTAAATATAGAAATTACTAATATTGGAAATTTTGAATATAATTGGAATATAGACGCAGTATACCCAATAAGATATTATAAAAATAAAAAAAATAGAAT
>JBAZFO010000052.1 GCA_041653315.1 Candidatus Micrarchaeia archaeon
ACTTGCAGATGCTGATATTGAAAATCTCCAATATCAGACACCAGTTTCACTTTGGAATCTGTTTTGCAATCCTCAAATGCTATTTAACTTTTTCTTTGGTTTTGTTGACGGAAAAAAGGTCATGCTGAAAGAAGTTTAGTGCTGAAAACCAGCTTATCTTTTGTAATCTTCAATGAACTCTGCCAAAATACAGAGAAGAAACATCGGGATGCTTCGATTCTCAAGACTCTGATAGTAATTCTGCTTATTCTTTTCAGATATGATTAGAGGCAAATACCCGTTCATTTCAAGGATCTTGTTCATCAATAATCGGCCAACCCTGCCGTTCCCGTCTTCAAACGGGTGTATAAGCTCATATTGCATGTGAAACATGGAAGCCAACACCAGAGGATGCATGCTACCCTTGTTTTCATGATACCATGCAACCAACATCTTCATCCTTTCCCTGACATGTTGCGGTGGCGTTGTCGGGCTTAGCGCACCGACGTAATTATAGATATTTTTATATTCTCCATTATTAGGATCAATGTTCATCTGGACAAGGAAGTGCAGCTCTTTGATCAATTCCTCACTTATTTCCTCTTTTAGCTTGCGCTCTAGGAACACCAGTCCCTGGTAGGTGTTGTTGGTCTCATACAATTCTTTTTTTGAATAATTGCCCTCAATATTTTTTTTGCTTATGGCAAGTGCAACATCTTTTTGTGTCATTGTGTTGCCTTCAATTTTGTTGGTGTTGTAAACGTATCTTGTTATCCATTGCTCCCTAATAAGTGCCTGTTCTTCAGGCGCCAGGGCATCAATGAACAACTGGTATTCTTTATTTATCATGTCTGCATCATCCAAAAGCTTGGCTAACCGCCCATCCAGGATAAAACTTTTTGATTTTAAGATTATTTCTATGTCTCCACTTTTCTGGTAATTGCTTTCGCACAATTCAATTACTTTTTTATCGCTCACCCCAACGGTATTGGTTTTTGTTGGCAATGCCCGCACCCCCTTTTCTTTAATGTGCTCCTGAAAATCCTTAAGGTTGAAGTTTGGCTTTAAGCCATGATATTCCAATAGAAGGCAAACTATAGATTCATTGATTTTAAGGCAGTATGTTTTTGGCTTTTTTGTCAGCTTAAGGACTATCCTTAGGGGGATTGCAAATTTTGTAATGGCTCTCAAATCCGCCTTGGTGAATACATCTGAGCTGATTTGAAGAGTGTTGCACAACTTTGAGATTAAACTGCCAAATTTTGGGGTTATTAAATAATGAAATTTTTCCAGGCTTATCGCCCTAAGGTTAAGTATTATCTTGTATTTCTTATTCGTTGGAACCCCAAAGTATCCATTGCCGGATTTTTTCACCAGTCCTTCATCTTCCAGTTTTTTCAAATAAATATATATATTTGGAAGGGAAGTATTCAGCTTTACGCTTATCTCTTTAGGAGTAATTCCTTGGCTTTCCGAGATGCACTTAAGAACATCATACTTTCGCATGAGTATATTGTGCATGGAAATATATATAAATATTATCCTTTTAGCTTGAAAATGCCTATTTTTGCTCATTCTTGCCAAAAATTATATATACTTATCTTCACCGCTTTGACACATTTTTCATTAATTTTCATCTCTATCACCAAAAAGAGCCTGCATTTTTGCTGAAAAGTTGCTGATTATTGCCATTCTAAACCAATTTTTTGGATAAATAAATGTAAGTGTCAAATTTACCAGGCACATGTTAATTATAAAACAGATAACCTTCTTATACTAAACTGGCGAGATTAGATATAATCTAATTCTCTTATTTTATAAATGTTTAAGATGGTATCTTTGATGTTCTATAAATACTTTATTACAAATATTTTATTATACTTTTAATTTAGAAATTAATTTTGATTTTATAAAATTCCCTTTTTCATCCATATATTGATTTAGTTCAATAACCATAAAAGATTTTGACTTAATTATTTCAAAATGGTAATTCATCCCTGTTATTTTATTTTTATATTTTGAATATTCTTTTTCAGTTATCCAAATATTTTCTCCTTTTTTAACTTTGTTTTTTAATTGTCCTTTTAAGTGAGTAATTTTAAAGAGATTCATAAAATAATGTAAAAATAATTTTTTATTTTTATAAGTTCTAACTTCTAGAATTCCTTTATATTTTATTTCTCCATTTAATCCAGTATCTTCAAATAATCTTTTATTTGCAGTTTCAAAAATAGTTTCACCAATTTTAGTTTTTGCACCTATCGGACCAAATATTCCTAAAAAAGGACGCTGATCTCTTTTTTGAAATAAATATTTATTTCCTTTTAAAGGAAATAAAAGAATATTCTGAATTGGTTGTTTTATCTTTTTTTCTTCAATTTTATTTAAATAAGTTAAATATTTTTCTCCTTTATCAGTTAATATATATCCATCTTCTCCTTTATATAAATAATTTTCTTTTACTAATTTATTTATATAATAAGAAAACTTATTTGAAGGCACCTCTCCTTTTAAATTATTAAATTTTATTTTTTTCAAATTATAAAAATTTTTTAAAATTGAAATTTGGGTTTTATTCATTTTGCCACCTCTTTTTTAAATTAAAACATTTAAATTTAACAGCATTAATTAAACTTACTCTAACACCTTCTCTTTTTAAAATACAATTTGAAATGCTTCTAAATTTCTTTTTTGAATCTGGAATTTGATTTTCTGAATTATATAAATTATCATGAACAACCTCGTAAAATATACTTAATTGCGGAGACATTAATCCGAATTCACCTGTCCAAAATGTACTTTTTGCACAAAGTATTTTCTTTACTCTTTTTAACTCTTTAATAAATTTTTTATTAATTAATAATTCTCTAAATTTTATTTCTGCTGAATCATTTGAAGGTTTTAAAATCCCAAAATTTAACATATAATTAAAATAATTAATAAATTCAGAATTATTTCTTAAATTTCCAGCCAAATGTATTTTTTCTTTTGATACCTCTCCACCAAATTTCAAAAATTTATTTTCCATAATCTATTAATAGGTCTATGGATTTTTAAAGATAAAAGTCAAAATAGTTTGAGTAAATTTTTAAATTCCTTTTTCTTTTTTATATTTTTTCCAAGCATTGCTTATTTGCTTCATACTCAATCCTTCACTTCTTTTTGCAGATAAAAATTCAGAATAAGTCATTATTTTTTCTTTCTTTTCTTTTTTAATTTCTTTACTTTTTGAAGTCTGCGCATTAATATCTTTTGGTTTTATTTGTTCTTTTATTTGTTTAGTTAAATCAGTTGGTTGATTTGAACCCATATCTTTCAAAACATCTAAAATTTGTTTTCTTTCTTCTTCTTTACTTTCTATTCTCTGCAATAAATTTCTTTCTTTATCTTGTATTCTTTGAACATTAATTTCTGATGGCGCTTCTTTTTCACCATATTCAAATGCATCAATAATCTCTCTACTTTTTTCTAATAATTCAGATATTCTTTGTTTTGTTAAATCTATTTTTTCATCAATATTTTTTTCTGCTTGTTTTGCTTGATCTAATTCAAACTCATAACCTTTTGAAACTTGACCTAAATCTTCAATATATTTTTTAACAAAGTTAGTTTCTATTGCTTCTCTTAAATTATTATATTCTAATTCATTCATTTTAATTTGCTCGCCAAATTCATCAATTAATAATCCATATTCTTCTTTATGTTTTGAAACCCATTTTTGTATTTCACCTATCTTTGAAACTTCTCTTTCTAAATCTGCAATTCTTCTTTTTTGAGAACCAACTAATTCTTCAACTTGTTCAACTTTATCTGTGGCTTTTGTTCTTATAGATTCTAATTTCTGTAAAGATATTTCTAAAGAATTGATCTTTTTTTGTTCATCTTCTAATCTTTGTTTTGCTGTGTTTAATTTATCTCTCACTTCAAATTCTAAATTCCCTATCTTTGTTAAAACATTATTCATTTCTTCTGATTCATCAACACCAAGATTTATACTTTCTTTAGCAATTTTTATTTGCTCTGTTGCTTGAACTTCTAATTCAGATAAATCTCCTAATGACTCATTAATAACAATAGATGCATCATCAAATGTTTTTCTTGCTTCTTCTTCTATTTCCTTTAATTTTAATTGCTGTCTATCAACTTCGTCAATAACATTAGGAAGTAAAAGAACCTTCTGTTGTAATTGTAAAATCCTTTCTTCTTTTTCATAAATTTTATCTGAAATATTTTCTAACTCAGCTGAAAACTTTTTTTCAATAGGCTCATAAGTTTCTCTAAATAATTTTGTTTTTTCAATTTTTAATTTTTCTAATTCATCACGAGCTTTATTTATTTCTTCCATATAATTTCTAATTTTTTGTGCTCTTTCATCTAATTTAGTTTTTCTTGGTTCTTCAACAGAAAAATCAAATGGTTTTACATCAATTCCTTTATCAGAAGCTTTTGGCTTGATTGAAATTTGAGATACTTCTTTACTAGTTTTTGATTCTGGATAAATTTTTTTTATATTAGTAGAAGGAGAAGTAACATGTTTCTTTAAATAATCATTATAATCTGAATTTAATTCTTCTGGAACTTTAAATTCTTCTAAAGGCTGTTCAATTTGTTTTTTTGTTTTTGCAGAAGAAGGTGTTTTTTTTAAAGTTTGATCTTCTTTTACTTTTTCCTCTTCATCTGGAAGTTCAATATCTCTACTAATTGGGTATTCAAATTGCTCTGGATAAACATCAATTGGGATTTCGGTTTCTTTTTTTAAATTAGAAGAGGTATTATCTACTTCATCACCAATCCAAGATATATAAACTCTTGTTAAATGATATGATATGTCTATTAATCCTTCTTCTTCTAAAATTGGAAGCCACTTTTCTAAAAGAGAAGAAGAAATTCCAGATTCTTTTGCTAAATCATTTAAAGAAAGTTTCTTTTGTTTTTTAAGTATATTTATGATCTTATCAATATCAGTACTTATAAACCCGTCTGTCATATTCATCCTCCAATCTCAATAGTTTCTATTCTATAATCTCCAGACAGTTTTCCTTGCGCACGTTTATATGCTGCTTTTACATGTTTAATATTCTTTTTTCTTGTTTTAATACTGAATATTGTTTGATTTTTTCTTAATCTTGCAGCTCTATCAATAGGTTTCCCAAAAGGTGCTTTCATACCTCCTTGAATCCTATCTGCTCCTGCACCAGTAAGCATTTTATTTTCTCTAATTACTTGATGAGGAAAAACATGAATTCTAAATTTATAATCTTCTGGTGCTGCTTTTTGCATATATTTGTGTACAGTCATTCTTGTACTTTCTAATGCATTATCTCTTATTTGTATTGCACCTAAAGTAATTAATCTAACTTCTACCTCATAATCTTCTTTATCTTTTCCCATATTAAAATGGAGTAAAGTATTATGTGGCATAGCCTTGATAAAAGATTTTCTAGGTCTTCTTTTTGAATGTCTTGTCCAAGATGGTTTATTTACGTCTCTACATGTTTTTGCTGGTCTTAATCCCATTACTAACACCTCATTTTACATATTTTCTATCTATAAATTTATATCAAATCCCTTTAAATTACTTTCTCTTTGATTTGACTTCTTTTTGTTTTGTTTTTTTATTTTCTTTTTTTAAATTCGTTTTTGATTTTTTTTCTGTTTTAACTTCTCTTCTTTTAATTTCTTCAAATAAAGTTTTTTCATCCCCTTGTATTTGCTTTTTATTTATTTCATCAAAAATTGGGATTTGATCCTCTTCAATAACAATTTCACTTTCTGCTTTATTTAAATCACTATTCTCTTTATTCCTAAAAAAATATATACCTATTGATAGTATTACTAATATAGCAATTATTAAAATAACAAATACTCCAATATTTTCTATATTACCAAACAATGCACTCAATCCTAAGAAAGAATTATCTTCTTTTTCTTCTTCAACCTGAGTAATTATTTGTATTGGAATCTCTTCAGCTTTTTCATTTACTTGTGTTGATACAGAATATTTTAATATTGCGTTTTCTATTTTATAAGTATATTCTCCAATTAA
>JBAZFO010000053.1 GCA_041653315.1 Candidatus Micrarchaeia archaeon
AGGAGATGGAAAAAACAATTCAGGATCCGCATCGCCTCGGTTTTATACTTTGGAAAAACAGAGTGCGAACAATCGCAACATCTCGCAATGTTAAGTTGGTGCCGCCAACAGAAAAATATGAATTCGTCGGGAACTATAATTCGCTCGAATCAGCTTACGAATTATTTCAGAAGTTAGAAGACGATGCGCAGATGAACGAGGGCTGTAAACCAGCGGTGCGCTTAAATAAGAACTCAATTGTATTTGGCGCGGACGGGCATTACAACAACGGAAATGAGCGTTTTAATTTGCTCAAGAAAACACCAGTCGAACAATTATTACGCAAGATAGATCGAATAAGGAATGATTTACCAGCCACACCAGCACCCACCGATACCGAGAAGCCCGCATTTTAGGCGCTTTTTTATAATTTTTTTTAGGCGCTTTTTTTCTCAAAATAATAATGTTGCTAATTCGTAGGAAGACTATAATTCGTCGAATTCGATTATGTTGCTAATTCGTAGGAAGACTATAATTCGTCGAATTCGATTATGTTGCTAATTCGTAGGAAGACTATAATTCGTCGAATTCGATTATGTTGCTAATTCGTAGGAAGACTATAATTAGTCGAATTCGATTATGTTGCTAATTCGTAGGAAGACTATAATTCGTCAAATTCGATTATGTTGCTAATTCGCAGTCCTCGCTCGCCACCGCCTCTGCATATGTGTTTGTTATAGCCCAAATCTATTCAGTGCAGGTTTGAAAGTAAACGTCTTAATTACTCTTTTGGTCTATAACAAAGCAATATGCACAACTGCACAACTCGCTCAACTTCAGTCGCTCGTTATTATTTGTGCAGTTACGGCGGTGGCATTGCTCGGACTGCACGGCGGATGTAACTTCGCAACGGCTATCTCAAGCCGGCTCAGTAAAGCAAAAGCTGGCTCTCGTTATTACCGTTCGTTCACTGCCGGCAGCCACGCCTTGCGTCTGACAAAACCAGCCGCTTCGTCGCGTCCGCATCCATTGTTGTCCCCCGGCTGGAATAGACTCGCGCTCGCATCTTACACACTCAGCCTACTCGGCTACGCCTCGTAGCCTGATTTCGTCGTTTGCTTTGCAAAAAAATTTTTCTACACGTTCTAACCGTTCGTTACTGGATCTCGTTAGCCCAGGTGTCTCAACCGTTTTAAATTCAGACGATACAAGGACTGAAAGACTTCAACCAGGGGCTGACTTCTCAGCACTATAACGCCACAGCAACATTAAGCTAAATGCAAGAATCAAAACAAAACACCCGTTTAAATACAAATAACCGTTTTAACGCCCCAATTATAAAGACCGATAATTAAGCAAAATAAGCATACCGAGGAAGTCTTTCTTTCCTTGTAAATGGGCTGGGTATTAGCACATACGCCACCATTACTGCCTTAGGGCAATCACTCTTATTTTTTTAAATAATAAGCCGCGCATTTGCGCGGCTACTATCTGTGCTTGACATTACATCTGTAATTATTTATGTTTGTTCCAACGCCAACAAAAAATTATTCATTTTTTAAAGGAGTTACAACATGTCTATCCCCGTAATTTCCTCAAGCGCAGCCGCTGAAAAGTGGGCACGACGCTCACAGGGTGCTACCGTTGACTACACGACCGGCGTTGCCAATCCGAGCATCGATTGGGCTACAGCCACCAAAGCGTCGGAAGATAACTACAAAACTTCCGTCATCGCCGCAGCAAACGCAGGTCGCTTCGGTAAAGGCGTCTCGGCAGCCGGCTCGGAGAAACAAAAGAAAAATGCTGTCGAAAAAGGTGGAGCGCGCTGGGCTCCCGGCATCGCAGCATCGCAAGACGCATTCGGCTCTGGCATCGGTCGCGTTCTTAGCACTGTAAGCGCGCTTACTCTTCCACCGCGTGGTGTCAAAGGCGATCCGCGCAATCTGCAACGTGTAACTATTGTTGCCAACGCACTCCACCAGATGAAAGTTAAATAAATGCACGTGCGAACAGTCATACTCACCATCGTAATTGGCGTAACGATGGCTTCGGTTTCAGGTTGCGGACTTTTTCAAAGCCCGCAATCTGGAACATACTGCACTCAGATTGCCTCTGTGGTGCAAGAGGTAGCGCTCATTGCTTGTCAGGCAATAAGTGCCACCGAATCTTCAAAGACGCTTTCAAATAGTGGTAACGTAATACTACAAACTGCGGTCATCGAATCAGACACCGTAAAATTCACAGCCGAAAATTATCGTGAGGGCTACGTTCGCATCACTTGGACATCAAGCCAAGGAAAAGAAGGCGTCCTCTCTATGGCTCTCGGTAATCCATCGACTAACTAATCAAGGATAAAATAAAATGGGTAAAGCATTGCATGTAATTACAGGCGGTCTTGTCGCGGCGCCCGCCGCGCCTGGTCTGCCGATCGTGATGGTCGCAAACGATTCACTCACGATGCGTGAATCAGTTTCAGATGCCAGGATTCGTTTATTAAGCGTGTGGGCTTTTCTGCAAACCGGCGGCATGATTAACATCGCGTCCCCGCTCTTGCACGACCAGCTCAACGCGCTAAACTTTTTAGTTCCGGCTGCCGAAACCGAGCCGCTATTTGCGCCCGGTATTTCTCAGGAAGTAAAAAGCGAAGATACACTTGCCGTGAATATGAGCGGCACCGCCGCCGCGCTCGATCAGGATAACGTCAGCTTGCTCTTACAGTATGACGACATGAAAGGCATCGATAGTCAGCTGTTTACATTCGACGAAATCAAGGACAAAATAAAAAACCTGAAAACACTCCACACAACCCACGTGTGCGGCGTTGCAGGTGGCTATAGCGGTGCAGTGTTACTCAATGCAGCCGCTAACGTCGGTGTGCTAAAAGGCAATACCAAGTATGCGTTACTCGGTCTTCGTGCAAACCTTCGTTGTCAAACTATCGGCATTACTGGGCCGGATACTGGCAACCTGCGCATCGGCTGCCCTGGCAATATCGCACAGCGAACGGTCGCTCAAGACTGGTTTAAAAAGTTATCGCTAAAAACTGGTCTCGCAACTATCCCTGTAATCGATAGTGCGAACATCGCCAGCACTATGATCGACATTGTGAATAACGAAAACGCGCTTACCGTTATCGTTAGTTCACTCTGGGCGGAGCTCAGCACCTAATGCGTGACTTCGTCACACTCTCGGATGAAGAGAAGCGGGCACTCTCCAACGCTTCTCTTACTTCCAGGGGTATAAATGTAGCGGCTGCATCAGTAGTGCTACTCAATCCTAATCCAAACCGTAAGCTCTGCACTATCTGTAACGATTCCGCTAACATCGTTTATTTAAGTCTCGGCCAAGTAGCAGTCACCGCTGAGGGAATCCGCTTAAACCCAAACGGTGGTGTTTTTACTCTCGGCGAATTTTCTGATTTTCCTTACTTCGGCTCTGTATCGGCTATCTCAGTTGCTGCCGGTTCGAACGTTATTATTACGGAGGTCTAAAATGGGTTTATTCAATCCTGCATCTATAACCGCTAAAGATTTACACGATTTCGGCGACGGGAAAGACGGCAATATAATATTTGACGTCGATACCGATCTCCTTCCTAATATGCGCTACCAAAACGTTGTAGTGATGGGCGGCGTGACTCTGCGCACAATGAACAATCCACTTATTGTAAAAGATACACTGCGTAATAACGGTATAATAAGTGCGAACGGGTTAGGTAACGTCGCGCAGCCAGTCTCCTTTCTCGGTGCTGGAATGGATGGAGCTCCCAACGCAGTTGGTGCTGGCGGGCTGGGTATGGGCGAGGTATCGCTTGGCGTGGGCGGTCAAGGTGGTAATGGCGGCGATGGTAGCGTCAATCCAGGCGGCGCCGGCGGCGTAAGTGAAACCGATCCGGGTCAAGCCCACGTTGTAACGATATTGTTAGCACTCTGTAAATTATTTTTCGGTTTTATATTTCAGGTTAATAACTCACTGCGCGCGGGTGCAGGTGGCGGTGCAGGCGGTGGCAATGGCGTCGGTTTCGAAGGCGGTTATGGTGGAGCCGGAGCTGGCTTGCTAACTATAAATGCCAAAGTTATAAACAACGATGGTGGCTCTTTTCTTGCACAGGGTGAACCCGGTCAAAATGGTATTGGCGGCAATTCCGGTGGTGGCGGTGGTGGCGGTGGCGGACGAATAACCGTCTTCTCTACTTCTCCACAGAACGGCACCCTCTACGCTAGTGGCGGAATAAATGGCATGGGCTCACTTGGCGGCACCAACGGCACGGCTGGAACTGATGGCGTGATTGATTGGACACAAGTCCTGTAAGTTTATGTCCACAACTTCTATCATACCAAGCCCTCGCTACCGCAAAACTGATCTAATTAGGTTTCCGCATTTCGGCGTATCGGATGCGGAAATACTTTCCCTCTGGCTCAAGTCCGGGCTCGCTGATAATTACATCGGATTTGATTATGACATAAAAGTTGGAAAATACGCAGAAGATTCGGTTACAAATCCCAGCCCACAGGCACGGCTCGAAGCTGGCACTCTTGCTAAAAGAATCGACTGCGTAGCTTTCCATACTCCAATAGAGCTCGACATTATCGAAGTAAAAGCAAATAAAATTCACTCTGCCTTAGGGCAGCTGTTGTCTTATAATTCCCTTTTTAAAACCACGTATCCAATTCTGAAAGTCAAAGACCTCATTATCATTACTGCTTATAACGACGTTGAACTCGTCCGCTTTGCTCAGTCTTACGGCGTTAAAGTCTTCGTATTATAATTATTTTTTACTTGACAATACTTATTGTTATTACTACCTTCTTATAGACGGCAATAGCCGTGGTAACCCAAATTCCAATTACAATTATTACGGAGGTTTTATGTATATAGTCAGAGCTGTTAAGCAAGGAAACAGTATTATGTTATCTATCCCCGCGCCAATGCGAAGAGAGATGAATATAAATCGCAGCGAATATTTTCAATGCGCCGCGGTTGATGAGTCCACTCTATCTTACCACCGTCTCGTAGCTTCACCACAAACCGCGCTAAATCAAATCACGAAGAAAGGAAATGAAAATGTCAAGCGAAAATCGGCAGCTAAGAAACATATCCATCAATCTCATAGATCCAAATCCAAATCAAAGTAGGAAAAATTATGAACCCGAATCTTTGTCCGAACTCGCTGACTCAATCGCTAAGGTTGGCCTCATCAATCCTATTACCGTTGTGGAATGTGGCGCGCGTTATATTCTACAGACTGGTTCGCGCCGCCTGGAAGCAGCTAAGCTCCTCAGACAAAACTTTATTGCTGCATTCGTTACCAGAGCAGATGTCTCCGCTGACGTCGGCGCTATGCTACACGAGAATCTTTATCGCAGCGATCTTTCTCCATATGAAGAGGGCTGTTCATATTCGTCGCTAATCAAAGACGGTGGTTATGATTTGAAAAAACTTTGCCACCTAACTGGCAAACCGGAATCTTACGTGTCCGCTCGAATCAAGCTTATTTCTATGAGCGAAGAAATTCAATCGTTCGTTCACGAGGGAAAACTCCAAATATCACACGCCCTGGAACTAAGCAAAATCGATGATACAGCTCAGCAGCTCAGTTATGCCAAATACGCCGTTGAAACGAGCGCAAATTTACAGACCGTAAAATACTGGGTGCAGCAGTATTATGCCGCTAAAAACGCTCCTGCTGCCCCTGACGGCACACCTACAGTCTCACTCCAACCATTACAAATGCCTAGTTTTGGCTGGAACTGTTTTGTGTGCGAAAACCACACAGAGGCAACTGTTTGCAAAACGCTGCACATTTGCCCTGAGTGCTTTGAATCTCTCTACGCACAAATACAAAAAGCCAAGTCATAAATGTTATTACAGATTTAACTTGACTTTTGTTTTTTGCTTTTGTATTCTGAGGTTGCCCTGAGGCAGATGCCCGCAGCCTCGCTCTTCCTCCGAAAGGAAGTAGTAGCGTGCCAGTTGCGGGCATTGCTTTTTAAATAATTATTCTATCACATATTTCTTTCGGAGGATTTATGCAT
>JBAZFO010000054.1 GCA_041653315.1 Candidatus Micrarchaeia archaeon
CTTTTAATATTTCCAACCTAGTTTTTTCTTCTGGCATAGGAATATCTAATACTCTATCAAATCTTCCAGGGCGCAATAATGCGGGGTCTAAAATATCTGGTCTATTTGATGCCGCTATTATAACAATATCTTTAATCGATTGCATTCCATCTATTTCTGTTAAAAGCGTATCTACAATTCTTTCAGTTACTGCTGAATCTCCATTTATACCTCCTCTTCTAGGAGCAATTGCATCTATTTCATCAATAAATATTATACATGGAGAAGCTAATTTTGCTTTTCTGAATATTTCTCTCATTATTTTTTCTGATTCTCCAACCCATTTTGATAATATTGCAGGGCCTTTAATTGAAATGAAATTTGATTCGCTTTCATGTGCCACTGCTTTAGCTAGTAAAGTTTTACCTGTACCTGGCAAACCAACTAATAATATTCCTTTTATTGGTCTTATTCCCATTTTTGTAAATACTTCTGGATTTTTTAAAGGTAATTCTACCGCTTCTTTTAATTCAGTTTTTTCTCTTTCTAATCCACCAACATCTTCCCATTTTATATTTGGTCTCTCAACAAAAACTTCTCTTAATGCAGAAGGAGTAATTTCTTTTATTGCATCAAAAAAATCTGTTCTTCTAACTTTTAGATTTTCAATAATTTCTGGCGGAATTGTTTCACTTTCTAAATCTATTTGTGGTATAATTCTTCTTAATGCTTTCATAGCGGCTTCTTTTATTAAAGAAGAGATATCTGCACCAGTATATCCATGAGTAATTTGTGCTAATTCACTTAAATCAACATCTTCTTCTAATGGCATTCCTCTGGTGTGAATCATTAAAACTTCTTTTCTATCTGACATATCTGGAATACCAATTTCTAATTCTCTATCAAATCTCCCAGGTCTTCTTAATGCAGGGTCAATTGAATTAATTCTATTTGTTGCTCCTATTACAATAATTTCTCCTCTTGCTTTTAATCCATCCATTAAAGCTAGTAATTGAGAAACCATTCGTTTTTCAACTTCTCCAGTTACTTCTTCTCTTTTTGGAGCTAATGAATCTAATTCATCCATAAAAATAATTGAAGGTGCATTATCCTCTGCTTCTTTGAATACTTGTCTTAATTTTTCTTCTGATTCACCAACGAATTTACTTACTAATTCAGGTCCTGCAATAGGTATAAAATGAGCATCACTTTCATTTGCTACTGCTTTAGCTAGCAATGTTTTACCTGTACCTGGTGCACCATGTAATAAAACTCCTTTTGGAGGGTCAATACCTAATCTTTCGAATAATTCTGGATGTCTTAATGGTAATTCAACCATTTCTCTTATTTTTTGAACTTCATCTTTTAATCCACCAATGTCTTCGTATCTAATTTGAGGGATAGCAGAAACTGAAATTGGTTCTGATTTTAAAGTTAATTCTGTATTATTGTTTATAATCACAATTCCAGTAGGCTGTGTTGTAGCAACTACTAAAGGGAATGAAGTTCCAAAAACACCAATAAATAGAGTATCATCTTTTGTTACTGCTCTTCCAACTAATCTTTTTTTAACATATTCTTGAAATCCAGGTGAGTATTTAATAGGCTGTAAAGGAGCTAGAATAACTTTTTTTGCTTCTTTTGTCTCTGTTTTTCTTAATTTTACTTTATCTCCAATTCCTGTTCCTGTATTTTGCCTAATATATCCATCCATTCTTATTATTCCTAATCCTTCATCTTGAGGTCTTGCTTGCCATACTACTGCTGCAGTTGATTTTTTACCTTTTATTTCTAGTATATCTCCACTTATAACTTCTAATTCTTCTCTTGCTTTTGCATCTATTCTTATAATATTTCTCCCAACGTCAGATTGTAGTGCTTCAGCAACTTTTAATTGGATATCTGTTTTTGATGCCATAAAATTACCCCATTTAAATATAATTTATTTACTTATGAATATAAATTATTCTTAAAAGGTTTTTTAAAGTCTATTATAATTTAAGTAATATTTTTCTTTTGTTATTTTCTATTTCTATTTTAATAATACTTATTTTTTCCAATTTATCTAAAATATTTCGTATATTTCGCTTTTCATTTTCATTTAATTTTAATTTTTTGTATAATACACTTGTTTCTATTTCCCTATTTTTTTCTAATATTTTTAAAATTTTTATCTCTTGTTTATTAAATATAGAATAATCAATTTTTTTTCCTAATTCTTTTTTTAATTCTTCTTCTGTTTTTAATGAAAGTTTTATATTTTGAATATTTTCAATTGATACTTTTTGTTGTCTATTTTTTTCTGCATCTTTTGCTGCTTTCCATAAAGCATTTATTGAAATTCTAGCATCTCCATTATGATTTAAACCAATAGCAGCACATAAAGGGATAACTTCTTCGTCTAATACATTTGGAAAAAATGCTATTTTTGCTCTTTGTTTTAAAATATCTTTTAAAGCAATTGGATCATATGGTTTAAATTCTAAAGTTCTCGGCATTAATGAACTTTTTATTCTATTATCTAATTTTAATAAAATTTCTTGATTATTTGAAATTGCTATTATAGAAATATTTACTCCTAAATTCTCTTTTGCTCTGCTCAAATCATATAAAACTTCATCATCATTTGTTTTTGAGATAAATAATCTATCAATTTCATCAAGAACTATTACTATCCCTTTATAATTACTTTTTTCAAAACCTTCTTCAATTCTTTCATTTACTTCATCAATAGATATCCCTCTCCTTGGGATCATCATTTCTAAATATTTTGCAATTATCCCTAATATCACAAATCTTGAAGAATTCTCCCAGCAATTTATATAAATAGGTAAAATTTTTTGAGTGTGTTCTTCTAATTCATTTAAAATATATTTGCAGGAACAGGTTTTACCTGTTCCTGGGGGGCCGATTAAAAATAAATTTTCGCCTTTTCTGCCATTAATAAGAACGTTTATTGTCATTACTATCTCATTTATTTCTTTTTCCCTATGTAAAATATCTATAGGTAAAAAATCAGGCATAAGAGCTTCTTCTTGTTTAAATATATTTTCTTTTGAAGAGACTTTATCAAAAAGATTCATGCTTAAATATCTTTGACTATGTTTAAATTCTTTGCTGTTTTTTTGAATATAGAAAATTATTTAAAGCAGTATAACACAAATAGTAATATGGAGAATAAATTTAAAACTCAAGATGAATTGTTTTTAAGTGAAACAAAAATTAATTTATCTAATATTTATCCATCAAAATCTAAGGACATAAATTTTGAATTAGAAGGAGTTAAAAGAATTTTATTTGAAAGAGAAGGGCAGGAATTAGAAAAAACCTTATTTTATTCAAAAAAATATACAATATATATAAAATATATTACAGATATCCTAAAAAAAGAATTAGAAGGAGCAACAGGAAGAAAAAAAGAAGAGGAATTTATAACTGGGGTTTGGGGAATATTAATGTCTAATTCAAAAATAACATTTGGGAAAAGTGAAACTGGTTTTTTATATGAATGTATGGAAAATTATATTTTTGATTGCGATACATCCTCAATTTTAATATATGATATAGCAAAAGAATTAGGAATGAATGTAAATTTAGTTTTAGCACCATCTCATGCTTTGATAAAAACAGATAATTTTTATTTTGAAACTACAGGGGGTGCTTATTATCAATTAGATGCAATAAATAAATTATATTCTTATCACATTATATTAAATGATAATCAAATTAATGCAATTACGTTTAATGGAATTTCAAAAAGAAAAGAGTATTTTGAAGATTATAAAGGGGCGGTGGAATTTTGTAAAAAAACAGTAGACTTAGTCCCTAATTTTTCAGATGCATATTTTAATCTTGGTTACAGCCAGTACAACTTAGAAAATTATACTGAAGCAATTGCTAATTTTGAAAAAGCAATCAAATTAAACCCTAATGATCCTGATTTTTATAATGGATTAGCCAATACACAAATGAAAATAGGAAAGTATCATGGGGCAGTAGAAAGTTATACTAAAGCAATAGAGCTAGCTCCTAAACATCAAAATATTGCTTTTTATTATAGTAATAGAAGTGTTGCTAAAGATGCATTAGGATTGTATAAAGAAGCATTAAAAGATATAAATATGGCAATAAAATTGGATCCTAGCAATGAAATATTTAAACTTAATAAAAAGAATATTGAATTGGCTATTAACTAATTTTTGATTTTTTAATTTGCAATTTCTTAACTTACCTTTTTAAATGTTTTTTTCGTTGATATAGCTATGGCAGATGAATTATTAGAACTTACAAAGAACTTAGTAGGAATGAAAACTCCTTGTGGAGACATAAGAAGATTAAATAGATGTATGGATTTTGTTATTGATTATTTTCATGATACTGTTAAAGTTAAAAGATTTCAATACAATAGATTTCCTTCAGTTATTATATCTAATTATGTAAGACCAAATATAATATTAAATTCTAATATAGATGTTGTTGGTGCAGATGATTCAATGTTTATCCCAAAAGTCAAAAATGGGAAATTATACGGTAGAGGAGCTTATGATTCAAAAGCTCAAGTTGCTGCATTTATGAAAGTAATAAAAGATAATCCAACTGCAAGCATTGGTTTAATGATAACCTCAGATGGAGAAACCGGTGGAAAATGGGGTTCTGGTAGATTAGTAAAGGATTATCCTTGTAAATTTGTGATTGTTGGGGAGCCAACAGACTTAGATATTGTTTATGAAACAAAAGGCGCATTATGGATTGATGTTGAATATAAAGGCAAAAGTTGTGATTCAAGTGAGCCTTGGAAAGGAGTTAATGCAATTGAAGAAGGGATTAAAAAAATTAATAAAGTGTTTAAAGCATATAATAGTAAATCTGGTTTTAATCCAACTTATAGTTTAGCTGCAATAACTACTAGAAATACATTTTATAATAAAATTCCTGATCAAGCTGTTTTTTCATTAGATATTCGTTTTGTTGGTTCTCCAGAGCCGATTTTAAAAGCACTTAAAAAAGAGAAATTTGTTTTTGATGGTAAAAAATACCCTGTTTTAAACAAAAAAATATTTCCTGCGCTTAAAACAAAACAAGATGATAAATATCTTCAATTATTTAAAAAAGCAGCAGAAAAAGCAATTAATAAAAATATAAAATTGAGAAAAGATTCTGGTTTTACAGATGCAAGATATTTCAAAAATGCAATAGAATTTGGTGCGCAAGGTGAAAATGCACATTCAGATGGAGAATATGTGGATATAAAAAGTATTCATAAGGTTTATGATGCAGTTTCTGCTTTTGTAAAAGCGCAAGAAGAAAAAAATAAATAAGTTATTCAATTTCAAAACGATTTAAATTTTTAATTTAAATATTTTGAAATAAGTCATTTTATTTCAAAACGATTTAAATTTTTAATTTAAATATTTTGAAATAATTCATTTTATTTCAAAATAAAAACCATTTATCTCTTTTTCATAATATGGATTTATAATTTCATTTGAAGTTGTTTCAATATAAGTAGAATAATTTCCAGTATCTATATAAACGATTACGTGATTCAAATCTTTTGGATCTTCTAAATTGTTAGTATCAATATATACTAAAGAAACATTCCATTCCGAATTCATTGATTTTAATATACTCGCGATTAAAATTGAACTGTCTTTGCAGTCTCCACCTGCGCCTAATAATGTTTCTAAAGGTAGTCTTGGAGTTTCTTTTATTTCTGGGGTGTATCTAATTAAATTTGTGATTATATACCAAACTGCCCCAATTCTTTCTTCATC
>JBAZFO010000055.1 GCA_041653315.1 Candidatus Micrarchaeia archaeon
ATGGAACAATATCTGTAATAACAGATGGATATGAATACAATATAACAACATCTATAGAACAAAAAAAGAAATAAACAACTTATTAAACAATACCCATATGGAAACCTTTATAAACACAAAAAGACATAAAATTATTGGTGATTTTATATGAGATATAAACAAAACCCAGAAGACATTTCTATTCAAGATATTAAATTATATGGACCATTTAAAGGAGATAGATTAGCAAGAAGAAGACAAAAATTTTTGGTGGCATTTATTAAAGGACAAGAGGGTAATAAAGATATTAATTCTGAAGATATACAAAAGGCTACTAAAGAATTAAAGAAAATAAGAAAAATAAGAAAGGGATTAATAGAAAAAAAACATGATAAAATATTAAATGGGATACTTATAGGAGAAGGTATTTTATTAGCAGCATTTATATATAACCTGCATAAAAATATTGAAGAAACAATATTAGCAATTGATAGTTTCCAAAAATCACAAAATTATTCAGAAGGTGTAGATGCAATAACAAAATGTTCTAAATTTATATATACCCTTTTAATTAGTACATATATTGGTTTTGCAGGAATTTTAGGGATTATGTTTAATCAACTAACAAGAAGTATTGAAAAATGGAAAAATAAATGGGCTGAAAAAAATCTTTAATTTTTTTTTCTTTTCTTATTTTTATCTCTTTTAAAAAAATTATAATTTAATTCCTTTTGAAATATCTTTTCTTAAATTTAAATTAGTATTATAAATCCAAGTGATGCCTTTTATACTCACTGCAATTTTATTGCTTTCTTCAAGGTATTCTAAAATTACTTTTAATGTATTGTGGTTTATTTGTTTTGGTAATTTTTTCTTTAAATCAGCAGTTGTAATCATACTATCTTTTATATTTCTCAAAGTTTCCTCTACCATAATAACTGTATTTAAAGTTGGAGAATGAACCATTTTTTGAATTTGTACTGCTTTTATTCCTTTTATTTTTCCTGACATATTTATCACCAATTGTTATTAACTAATAACTATTTGGTACTAATATGTATATAAAGTTTTTGGTTAGAAAAATAAAAATAATACTCTAATTTGTTTTGCTATTCAATTGATTTTTTAGTTTCATTTAACTCAATACCTAAAACTTGAGAATATCCTTTATCAGTCATAGTAACACCTAATGCTACATCTGCGCTTTTCAATACCTCATCATTATGGGTTATTACTAAAAACTGAGTTTCTTTAGATAACTTTTTAATTAATTCAGCCATTTTCTTGGAATTTTCTTTATCAAGCGCAGCTTCTGCTTCATCTAATAAATAAAATGGAGATGGTTTTGTCATTTGTATTGAGAAGATAAATAATAAAGCTAATAAAGATTTTTCCCCACCAGACATTGAATCTAAATATTTATTTCTGTCTCCTTTTTTAACTTTTATCTGCAATCCAGATTCAAAAGGATCACTTGGTTTGTCTAAAACCAATAATCCTTCTCCCTCAAATACATAACCAAATAAATCTTTAAATTTATCATTTATTTTATAAAAAGTTTCCATAAATATTCTTTTCTTTCTTGAATCAATTTCATCTATCATAGTTAAAACAGCAGATTTTTCATCTTTTAATCTTTCTACTTTTTCTTTAACTTCTTCAATTTCTGCTTTTTTCTCTTCATACAATTCAGGCGCTTTAAGATTAACTTCACCCAATAAATTTAATTTAGTTTCGTTTTCTTTTATTATTTCTAATAATTTTTCTCTGCTAACATCAAGCAATTCAATATCTTTATATTCTTCAAATTCTGCTTTTAAATCTATTAATCTAGTTTCTGATTTTGCTTTACTTATTTCATAATCTTTCATTAAATCTTTTGATCTTTCAGCAGTGTGAATTAGTTTTCCTTTTTGTTGCGCAATTTCTTCTAATTCTTTATCTAATTTTTTCATCTCTTCCCAAACTGATTCCATTTTTTTGCTTATTTTAGTCATTTCTTGTTCAGCTTCTGCATGTTCTTTTTTATTAATTTCCATTCTCTTTTCTAATTCTTTTTTCTTTTCTTGTATACTTTTTAAATCTTCCAAAACTTGTTTTTCATTTTCTTTTATTTTCCCCAATGAAGTTTCAAGCATTTCTTTTTCTTTTTCTTTTGTAATTACTTCTGTTTTTTTATCAGATATTTTAGATAATATATCTGCGTATTGCTTCTGAACTTCAGTTTGTTTCTTTTTTTCTGATTCTCTTGCTTCTTTTATTTTTTCAGAAATTGATTCTTTTTGTTTATCTAAATTTGATAATTCTTTCTCTAAAGTAGAGATTTGTTTTAAATATTCTTTTTGATTCTCTTCTAATTCTTTTAATGCTTTTTTTGCATCTTCTGATTTTACTTTTGTTTTTTCTGAGCTTTTTGTAATTCCACCAAGCTCAATCATGATTTCTCTATATTTTAATTCCAAAGCATATCTTTCTTTTCTTTTCATATTTATTTCTTCTCTTAAATTTTCTAAATCCGAATATGCTTGTGTTCTATCTGCTTTTAAATTTTCTAAGGTTTTTTCTATCTTCTCTAATTTCATTTTTGCTGCTAAATTTCCTTGTGAATTTCCACCAGTTAAAATACCTGACTGATAAAAAACTTCTCCTCCAATCGTAACAATTTTACATGTTTCTTTAAGTTTTTTAGCAGTATCAATATTATCAACAACTGCTGTTGAACCAAATGAATATTCCATTGCACTATAAAACTTCGGATCAAATTTAACTAAATTTATTAGGGAATTTACATATCCTTTTGCTTGTTTTACTTTCTGCGGGATGTTTTCTCCTTTAACTGTTCTATCCAAGGGAATAAAAGTACATCTTCCTGCTTTTTCTTTTTTAAGAAGTTGAATTATTTTAGCAGCAGTATCTATATCCTCTACAATCACATAATCTAATTTTCCCCCAACTGCCCCTTGAACTGCATCTGAATATTCTTGGTCAAATGAAACTAATTCAGCTACTGTTCCGTATAATCCAGGGATTTTTGATTTAATATCATCTAAAAACATTAATGTTGGATTTTTGAAAATTCCTTTTACTAAAGGTCTAAGATTAGCTGCACTTCCTCTTAACTCAATTAATTCTTTATCTAATTCTGCTATTAATTTATTTTTTTCTTTTTCCTTTTGAAATATTTTATCAGTATCTTTTTGAATAGATTCCATTTCTTTTTCTAATGAATCTTTTTCTGTTTCTAATTTTGTTGTATCTACATCCCCTTCATTTAGATTTTCTTTTCTTAAACTAATTATTTCTTTTATGCTGTCTAATTTAGCATTTAATTGAGCCATATATTCTTTTTTTGAATTTATTTTTTCAACTATACCATCCCATTCATTTTGTATTTTTGTAATATCAAAAGTTGATTCAAAAACCTCTTTTGGGACTTCTTTTTCAAGTTTAGTTAATTCTTTTTCAGAAGAAGATATGTCTTTTGTTAAAATAGAAAGTTTATGTACTAATTCCTCTTTTTCTTTATTATATTTTACTTTCTCATTTTCTAACTTTTTAAGCTCTTTCTCTTTATCAGCTAAAGAATTTGTATCAACATTAATTGCAATTCTTAATTCTTCTAATTGTTTTAAAAGTTTCTCTTTTTTTCCATCTTTATTTATTTTATCTGTAAACTCACTTTTCTTTATTTCCATTTCTTTTATTTTCTTGTCAATTAATTCTGACTCCTCTTTTGTTAATTTCAATTTCTCTTCAATTTCTTTTATTTTTTCTATGGATTTATCATATTCTTTTTCTAATTTATCTAACTCAATAAAAATCAATGAACCTCTTCCTCTTCTAAATAATTCTTTGGCTTCTTTATATTGCAAAGCAGCATCTTTTTCTTTTTCTAATTCATTAACAAATCCTTCTCTCTCACTTAAAACAATTGAAGCATCATTTATTTTTTGCTGAACTTTATCTAATTCCCTTAAAGATTCTTTCTTTTTTTCTTCAAATTCTGATATTCCTGCAACCCCATCTAAAATTCCTCTTCTTTCTTTAGCACTCATTTCAACTATTTTTTGAACCTGGCCTTGCGCGATCACATTATGATTTCCTAATTCTAAACCTGCAGGCCTTATTGTTTCAAGAATATTTGTCCTTGTGGTTTTTTTTCCATTTAATCTGTATATTGTTTTTCCTTCTGGATCAATCGCTCTTCTAACTTCAATTGGAATTCCATTTTCATTATTCGCAGATAAAGTTACTATCGCTTCTTTTGAATCAGAAAAAACTAATTCAGAAGTTTTTCTTGCCCTAAGCGCCTTAAGACTTAACTCTCCTAGCGCAAATCGTATTGAATCTGATAAATTCGATTTGCCACTCCCATTGGGGCCTGCTACAGCTATAAAACCTGGAGGAAGCTCTAAATCTACTCTTTTAAAAGATTTAAAACCGCGTATTTTTATTCTATTAATATAATTCTTAGTACAAGAACTCTCTTCTTCATTGATCGCCATCACTTAATATTATCAACATAGAATTTAAATATATTACTCTTATTTTATGAGAAGAAATTATATAATTTAGATACTATATAATTTAGATACTATATAATTTAGATACTATATAACTTAAATCCTACAAATTCATTATAATATTTAAAATTATAAATTAGTTTTTATTGGGATTCAATTTTAGTTTTTATTCTGCCAGAAACCCAGCGTTCATTCCCAGAACCGCCACCTTGTCTAAAATATTGCAGATTTATAAAAAAAGTTCTAATTTCATTTTCTGCTTCACCATTAAATTTTCCAGTTATTCTTATCGTATCTCCTGGATTTAATAAAGAATTAGTAGTTTGTACTATTCCATCTGCCCCTCCCCCATTAGCTATTAAAACATTTGAGGTTAAGTCTGTCATTCGTATATCTTGGATTAAAATAGGATAACCTAATCCATTAGATATATTCATATAAACTATGTATACACCAACATCCTGCTGACCTGCTGGTGTTAAACAAGGTAAATCAGGAATTAAAGTACATTCTTGAGATATAATACTACCTCTATCTAATATACCTGACGAAAATAAAATAGCAATAATTACAAGGATTGTAAGTAATACCCAACCATAAGTCATTAAATATTCCATGGCTGCTTGTCCTTTCTTATTTTTTCTATTCATATATTAAAATTTAATAGAATATATTTAAATAGTTTTGTTAAGTTAAATTATTTATGGTTGAAGATACATTATTAGGAAAAATAATAACTAAAACAGATTTACTCTCAAATACATTTGATAAAAAAGGAGAAGTCCTCTTATATGAAAAAGGATTTAAAATAGAATTTGAAGGAAAACAATCTAAAGCACCGTATAATTATATTCAAGATCTAGAAAAAGCTGGAAATGCAGCTTTAGGTAAAGTACATGTAAGAATTAATGTTTTTGATATGTTAGGAATCAGTAATACTTATGAAATAACAATTCCAGATCAAATTTATTCTGTTCTTAAACGTCGCTGGGAAGAATCTAAATTAGAATAAGGCATTGCATTATATCCTCTTTTTCTTAATTCTTTTGATAATAAATACTCATTTCCATGAGCGCAATATATCTGTTTTGGTTCTGCTTGCTCTATATAATTCAAAATATCATTAAAATCAGCATGGTCGCTTAATAAAAATCCTTTATCAATACTCATAGGCCT
>JBAZFO010000056.1 GCA_041653315.1 Candidatus Micrarchaeia archaeon
GGTTTCTACATAATTTATAATTTTGTTGTAAATATACTAAATTTGAAAAAGCAAATTTTACATAAACTCGCTTAGACTTACTTGCGGCGCTTTTTCATCTTTGAAAATACTTTCAATATCGCGCTCTAGCAAATCCAGGCGCTGTTTAAGATATAATGGAAAACCATATTTTATTGCCATTTCTTTTGATAATTTCAAATATTTAGTTATTCCTCCTTCATAAACTGTTAAAACTATTTTTCCACCGCACTTTCTACACTTGCCTATTAAAGGAATACGCCTATATTTAGCATTGCAATGAACACACCTAAATGATTGCTGAGAAAATTGCCTTAAATTACCATATAAATCAGGAATAAAATGACTTAAAATTAATTTTTCTGCTGTATCTTCTATATCTACTGCTCTTATTTTTTTATGCAAATCAAATTGCGCTCCAACTTTTTCTTTCATACTTTTAAATTGAACATATGTTGTTATTGTTGGGCCTAAATTAATATCAGAAACATCATGTGTAAAACCAATATTTTCATATTGATCTGGTTTATCTAATTTTCCCTCAACTAAATCTATTTTAAGATTATTTGGGCTTTCAAATTTTTCAGTTTTTTCATAAAAATCTAAGGGAATTCTATTTATTACTTCCATTGAATGAACTTCATCATCAACTTCTTTTGGATTTAATAATGTAGTTAAAACAATTGGGATATCCATTGTTCCTCCTCTTGTCTCTGGAAGATAACTTTTTGAGAAATTTAAAAGTATATCCATTAAATTCATAAAACAATTTTCATCCCCATCACAATTTCTTCTTGTTCCACAAACTAGATATGGGTGCATATAAGCAACTCTGCCTTTTGTTGAACCTATTACTCTTGATAATATACCAGCAGAAGTATGTGGCGACTGTATAACACACAACTGACCTATTACTTCTTCTCTAGTTTTTATCATGTAAAACGGTTCCATTTGATATAAATGAATTAAAATATCATCAATAAAATTAGCAGTTTTGATAAAAAAATCAATTCCTTTTTCTGAAACAATAAAATCTTGAGGAAATATTTCAATTACTTGATCTTCATTAGTTATCTCCTTACCTAAATAATCTTTTGAATATCCTAACTCTTTTATTTTTTTAATTGATACTCCTATTTCTTTAGGTTTAAAATGTGTAATTGGTGCATCTGTAAAATCAAATCTTGAAGTTCCATCTTTAAAACAAGATAAATCATATTTTGCTCTAAAATATCCTTTTTCTAATCTTTCTGGAATTTTTGAATTATTTATTAACCCTTTAACTCCTTTTATTTTACTAGGTAATTTTCCATCCATATTATTTTTTAAATTATCTAAAATTGAGATAATATTTATTGATCTTGAATCATATTCACAAACTTTTCCTCCACACGGACATTCATTTCCATGTATAATCTCTCGCCCGCATTTAGAACAAATTTTTTGTGATATTGCTTCACCACCACAATCACATTTATTATAAAAGATTATTTTACCGCATTCAGAACATTTTTTTCTTGCAATTTCAACTTTTATTCCTCTATCTTTAGTTTTTTCTTTTAATTCATTATAAGTTTTTATAATATCTCTATGTTTATTTAAATTACCTAATGGGAATAGCACATTAACATCTGGTTTCATTTCTCTTTCTTTTGCTTTTTCAGGTCTTCCCATTCTAGAACCAATATACATAGGTGCTTTATTTTTTATTAAAACCCCAGATAATTCAGTTAAAAACTCTAAAATATTTTTATCTTCTTTCCATAACTCATTAAATCCATCTATTGAAATATCTTTGCCTTTTTTTAATCCTACGGTGGTATATATTGAATATGCAGTTTCAGAATCTAAAATCACTTTATTATTTTGAACTGTATGTAAAATACACAACTCTTCTAAAATTCTTTTTGCTTTTAAATCCTCTTCAGAATCTAAAGGAAGTTCACATAAACTTATTATACCTAAAACTCCTAAGGATTCAAATTCTATATCTGCTTTTATAAGCCAGTCTACTAATATTTTTAGTTTATTTAAATCTATATCTCCCCAAAAATAAAGATATGCTGGATGTAATGGAATTTCATATTCTTTTGCTAATTCAAACGCATCATATACATCAAAATCTTCTTTTATTTTAACTTCTTTTTCTTTACATATTTCTTCCCACCATTCTTCACAAAATGCACCTGGAATTAAGGGATGATTTGCTTTTATAAAATCCCCAATTGTAATTAACATATCCCCCAAAAATAAAATTTCTTCTATTTGTGGCTTTAATTGTTTTGCTTCTTGAATAGAATTCACTTTAACTACATTTCCATTTTTTAATTTAACAATTGGAGGTTCAATTGTATCACAAGGTAAAACAATGCATCCTTTTCCAGGTCTTTCTATTTTTACTTGTGTTCCTATTGCTGGAAATTCATCTAATACTTCCATTGTTGCTGGGTGAATTGCTTTTGCCATTATCCCTGTTATTCTTGTTCTTCCATACCTTAATCTAAACCCTCCTGGCCTCATAGGATATGAAAAAATAGGTCTTCCTGCAAGTATTTCTCCTAAATATGTTTTAATTGGTTTTATCTCAACTGTACTTTTACTTGAACTTTTAACTTTCATTATAGACTCAATCCAATCCCAATCTAAACCAATTTGTTTTGTATATCTAAAAACTTTAGGTGCTTTTTGTGCAATTCCTTCCCCAATAACTAAAGCCATTCCTCCACGTATTCTATTTGTTTCTATTCGTTCTAAATCTCTATGAACTGATACTTCTGGTTTATGTGTTGGATCCCCATCAATACATACTGGACAATTTTTAACAATTGTTTTTATCTCTTTTTCAGTAGGCATATATTGTAATCTTGCACATCTTGCATCATATATAATAATTTCTTCAACATATCTCTCTAATTCAGAATCAGTTGGTCTATAATCTTTTATTCCAGCTTCTCTTCTTGCAACATCTGCTAAAACTACACTTAATGCTGCTATTGTTCCTCCAGCACTTCGTATAGGTCCTGAAAAATAAATTGACAAATAATTACTTCCATCTGGGTTTTCTTTTATTTTTAATCCCCCAATACCTTCAGTTGGTGCTACTAACACTCCTTCAGTTAAAATAGCAACACCAGTTCTCACAGCTTGGTCAATTGCTTTTTCTAACTCCATATTTTTATTTTCATTTATCAATTTTTTAACAATTTCATAAGCAACAATAGTTCTTGCCATTCCACTATTTTCTAATTTTCTTATTTCCTCTGCTATTCCTTCCGGTCCTACTAACCCTTCAACTCTTCCAGCAACATCTTGAGCAAATTTTGTTTCTACTTCTTTTTTTGGATCTAATCCTTTTTCTCTTGCTTTTTGTGCAATTTTATAAAGTACATCTAACTTTTTTTGTAGATTATCAAAATAATTTTGCATCTCTTTTGTTGCTTCAACCATTATTTTCACCAATAAATTTTTTATGGATCACTTCTCCAGTTTTCATTAATAAAATTGGCACAATTCCAGGTGTTGGTATATGTCCTTGTTTAATTTGAAATTCTGTTCTTTCTTGAAATGTTCCTGAATTAATTATATGTACGCCCCTATAAACTGAATATGCATTTTTATGTATGTGACCCATATGTAAAATATCTGGAACTTCATCAATCATTAAATAATCTTTTTTTTCAGGTACAATAACATTTTTACCATAAATAGGAGATAAATTTCTTCTTTTTAAAAGTTCAATCATAGGTATTTCTGGATGAGCATAATCACAATTAGATAATGAAGAAATAATTGAATCTAAAGAATCTCCATGATATATTAAATGTTTAAAACCTTCTAAATCAACCCAAGAAGGGCTACCAACTTTTAACATTCCTTTACCTTTTAATAATTCATCTGAGATTTGAGGTTGCGGCTGAGCTCTTCTTACTGCATCATGATTTCCTGGACTTACAATAATTTTAATATAATCAGGAACTTTTTCCATTAAATCAGAAAAAATTTCATATTGTTTATAAATATCTTTAACAATTAACTCTTCTTCTTGTCCTGGGTAAGCACCTATTCCATCAGCTATATCCCCAGAAATACTTATATATTTAATTTTTCCAGCAAGTTCTTTATCTCTTTCATTTCCATTCAACCAGTCTAAAAATTTATTAAATTCTTTTTCTAAAAAAAATCTGCTTCCCACATGTAAATCAGATAAATATGCAACTGCTAAGTCTTCTTCTATTTTTTTCTTTTCTTTCATTATAGGTATATCTGGCCAATTAATTTCTTTTGCCATTAATAATCCATTATACACTTTTCCATCAAAAAGTAAAATATCATCTAATGTAATTTTACTAGCTAAATCAAACAAATCTTTATCTGATTTAGTAACTATTACTAATCCAATATCTTCTTCATCTTCTACTTCTAATATTAAATTACCTTTTTGTGAAGTTCTAATTTCAACAATCATCCCAATTAATCGTACTCCCTCATTTGGGCGTTTCCTTAAATCACTAATTTTTATTATTGGGTTTTCTCCCATTCTTTCGTGCAAAAGAGATTTCATCATTGACATCCTGCTTCTAAAATATGCTACAAAATCTTCTGGTTTTCCAGTACATCTTGAATTATTTGTAATATCTTTATCTGGATAAAGTCTAATCCTTGGTGAATATTCTTTAGCAATAGGTTCAAAACTATCTGATCTTCTAATCTCAACTTCTGGTTCTGGGATTTTTTCATATTCAGAAATTATTGATTCTATATCATCTTTTGTAATAATTTTAAAATTTCCTTCAATTAATAAATTTAGAGTATTTTTTTTATTTTCAATTTTTTCTACTAATTCTAATGCTTCTGGAGTTAAACGCATGCCTTTATTTAAAATCTCTTGAATAAATTCTTCTCCCTCCATAAAAACACCAAAATTAAGTAATATTTATTGATTATAAGGTAGTATTTAAAAATAGATTGAAAAACTTAATATTTCTAATTTAATATATTCTATAAATTAAAAAAAATAAAAAAAGATTATTAATTTATTTTTGAATTTTATTAATCTGTTCTTTTATAATTGATTCTGGTTTATCAGTATTTAAAAGACCCATAAAAGTAACTTCAGCTATCCTGTGGCCCATACCTGCTGTTTGTATTGAAATTCTATAAAGACCTAGAATCTGATCAATTGGGCCTTGTTTAATATTGATATCAGTCACTTTATTGAATGGAA
>JBAZFO010000057.1 GCA_041653315.1 Candidatus Micrarchaeia archaeon
TCATTCTGCCTGATTTCATCGGAGGCAATTGGAAATCACCTTTCAGTCCCAAAAGGAGAGAGTGTGAGAAAAACATTAGTTCTTCTCATTCTGCCTGATTTCATCGGAGGCAATTGGAAATCACCTTTCAGTCCCGATAGGAGGGGTTGTGAATGGGAAACTTGGTTCCCCTCATTGGCAACGAGATATTCTACCAATAAACTATCCACGCTTAAAAAAAACAGAAATTAATAATATTTAAAGATTTGGAATACTCAAATTATTTAACTTTTTTATCATTAACTTTCTTTTTATTTACAAACAAAGAATTATCTTTACGAACACTCCTTATATCTTCAATTGTATAAAATGCTTTAGGATTTACTTTATGAATTATTTTGAATATATTTTTCAGTTCTTTTCTCCTCACTACAGAAAAAATTACTTTTACATCGGTTTTTTCACTTCCACTCTTTCCATCCATTATAGTTGCCGAATAATTATTCTTCCTCAATTCATTTACTAATTTAGTCGCATCTTTTGTCACTATAATTCTTATCATAGCGCTTCCTATTGAAATCTTTTCTTCCAACCATATACCTACATAATTTCCGGTAGCAAAACCTGCTGCATACGCTATATATAATCCGACATTTGATAAATTAGACCATAACTGATTTATTGCGACAAGCCATATTAAAACTTCTACAAAACCTATAATTAATGACAAAATCTTAAATCCTTTAGAAATAAATATAATCCTTACAGTTCCAAGACTTACATCTATAACTCTAGCAAAGAATATTAATAAAGGAAGTATAATAAAAGAACTCGTAAATTCCATAATTTCACCTATTTATCTTTTCAAAACCCTCTTTTTAGAATTTTTTATTTTAAAATCTGCTTCTTCTACAGATTCACAAGATTCACTAGTCAAATAAACTGCTTTTTCTAAATCTCTTGCTGCACTAACAAAATCTTTTCTTTTTAAACCATTAGAGACAATAGCAGCTTCAACTACTTCTTCATGCGCTTTATTGGTTGCTTTCTCGGCTTTTTTAATTTCTTTTTTAGCTATACTAACAGCTAAATCTGCTTCTTTAATTTCTTTCTTAGCATTTTTCATATTTAATTTTTTATTATTTAACATTTTAAAAAATCTATTCATTAATTAAATTTCTTATTTTTTTTATTAATCTCTTTTTCTAATTTTTTAAAAGCAACTAATTTCTCTTTAATCCCAGTTGAACCAAATCCTTTAGAACCCCTCTTAGTTTTTGATAAAGAATCTACTACTTTAACATTCACTTTTGTTACTGGAATTATTATCATTTGAGCAATCCTCATCCCTTTTTCAATCTCCACTTCTTCATCTCCAAAATTTACAACCATAATAGAAACCTCTCCCCTATAATCAGGGTCAAATGTTCCGGCAACAGTATGAACTTTCATAAAACTAATTATTCCAGCCCTATCTCTTATTAATCCGACATGTCCATCAGGTATTCTTATCACCAATCCAGTTTTCACTACTTTTTGTTCCATAGGAGATAAAGATACATTTTCATTAGCTTTTATATCTAAACCAACATCGCTATCTAACATATATTCAGGAGAACAAACATCCTTAGATAATTTTTTAACTTCTAACAAAACATTAGAACTAGATTTATTCTTTTCCTCTTTTCTTTTCTTTACCATTTTAAATAACACATAAAATTTGACTAAATTTAGTAAGTTACAACACTTAACTTATAAAAGAAAATATAAAAACTATATAAACCTTTCCGATAAAATTGATTTTTATATTATACAAAACAATAAATATTATTATTAAAATAAAAGAGAACTTTTTAAACTATTATGTTTTAAATTAAACAAGAGGCAAATATGATAATTATAAATTTATTATTATTTCTAGTATTTTTATTTATATTAATAAAATGTGCAGGATATGCAATTAGATACTCTTCAATACTTGCAAAAATATTAAGATTTCCTGAATTTATAGTGAGTTTTTTTATCGTGGCTTTAATTTCAGTTATTCCAGAAGCAACAATTGCAATTATAGCGGCTTTTAATGGACAACCTGAATTGGGTTTAGGAACCCTATTAGGTGCGAAAGTAGCCGATTTAACACTAGTCCTTGGAATTGTTGCATTATTTTCGCTAAAAAGTGTAAAAGTAAAAAGTAAAATATTGAAGAACAATATTTTTTTCCTCATACTTCTTTTATGTCCAATTATTTTAGGAATTAATGGAATATTTTCAAGATGGGAGGGCATAATATTAATTTTATTAGGAATATCATTTTTTGTTAAAATATACAAAGATAATAACATCTCCCGTAAAAAATTTAAAAAAGTTGAAACAGAACCATTCGCAAAAAGTTTATTTCTTTTAATATTAAGTTTAGGATTTATTTTATTAAGTGCATTTCTAACTATAAAATTTGCTGTAAATTTTGCTAATGATGCAAAATTACCTGCAGTACTTGTAGGACTAACAATTATAGCATTAGGAACATGTCTTCCTGAATTAATATTCTCAATCAAAGCTGTAAAGAAAGACCATGATAATCTTGCTTTAGGCGATATAATTGGGACAGTAGTTGCTGATGCGACAATAATATTGGGATTGGTTGCAATAATATCTCCTTTTAATTTCAACCCTTACAATATTTATATAACCGGTACTGCGATGTTTTTAGCAGGCCTTATTGTAACGATATTTATGAGATCTGAAAAATCTATAAATAAAAAAGAAGGCATTCTTTTAATATTATTTTATATAATATTTATTCTTACAGAATTTCTTGTAAATAATATTATAGGATTTAGATAAAATAATTTATTTTTTATTTGATTTTTTTTTAAATTTCTTATTCTTTTTCCAACTAATAAAAAATAAAACTCCCATAATCAAAGCTGGACCAGCCATAATTAAACTCCAAGATAAATAATACCATTGAAAAGGAGGATTCATAATTATATTTATTACCAACATTGAAATATACAAAATACCTGCTGAAAAAAAACTAATTGCACCAAACAATTCATATTTCCAAGATATTATTAAAAAGATTGTTAAAATAATTGAAGGGATATTATGAATAAATAATCCAAGAATTGTCTCCCAAAAAGTGTAATCATTCCCGAAAACATCTAAAGAAAACATAGTTAAAAACAATATAAATAAAATCCCGAATATTCTAGGAACCCAATATAAAAGTTTATTAATTTTCACCATCTTATTCGTAATGTTACATATTTTATAAATTTAAAAACTTATCTAAAAATAAAACATAAAACTATTTCTTAGAATTTTTCTTAAGTAAATCTACAATTTCTTCTGGAAAGGGCAAAACAATTGTTGAATTTTTTTCCTCTGCTATATCATTTAAAGTTTGATAAAATCTAAGTTTCATTGCAGAATTAGATTTTGATAAAATATCTCCGGCTTCTTTCAATTTTTGAGAAGCTTGTTTTTCTGCTTCAGCATTTATAACTCTAGCCCTTCTATCTCTTTCAGCTTCTGCCTGATGAGCCATTGCCCTTTTCATATTTTCAGGAAGTTCTATATCTTTAATTTTAACATCAGTAATCTTTATTCCCCAAGGGTCTGTTTCCTTATCAACTATTTGTTGAATTTGATTTCCAATTTCTTCTCTTTTTGCTAAAACTGAATCAAGTTCTGCTTTTCCAGCCATATCTCTCAATGCAGATTGTGCTAATTGAGATACAGCATATTTGTATTCCTCTACTTCTAAAACTGCTTTTTCAGAATTTATAACTTTAAAAAAAACAACTCCATTTACTTTCATAGGAACATTATCCTTTGTAATAACCTCTTGAGAAGGAATATCTGTTGTTATAACTCTTATATCAATTTTAGTTATTTTATCAATTATAGGTATAATCCATTTCAACCCTGGTCTTAAAGTGCCAACATATTTACCCAATCTAAATTTTACAGCTCTTTGATACTGATCTATAACTCTCAATCCAGAAAATAAAACAACTAATAAAATAGTCCCAATTACAAAATACCCATTTTCCATATGAGATAAAACATAATTTACTTTATAAAATTATCTTTAAAAATGGACGCAGGAGGAATCGGACCTCCGTCATCTCGGTGTAAACGAGAGGGTCTACCATTAGCCTATGCGTCCCTAAAGATATTAAAAATTATTCTTTTTTAAAACTTGTCATTTTTTCATAAATTACAAACTATCTCAAATTAGCCAAAGTTTATATACCATCTATTTTAAGTGAACTTATGGAAGAAGAAAATAAAACACAAGAAACGACTTCTGAAGATTCAGAAAGTCAAGCAGAAGAAAAGGTAGAAGAAGAAACACTATCTAAAGAAGATTCTGAACAACAAAGTTAAACTGATATATTTTGTTGAATTTTTAAATTTTTTATCAGGGAAAATGGAGGGAGGGATTTTAATTTTAATATAAAAAATATTAAATAAATTAACAAACTTTTTAATGGCATTTATATTATAATAAATGGAGAAAAGAGATGATATACTTCCCAATACTCGGAGCCTTAGCACTTGCAGGAGGGACAATATTTGAAAGAAAATTGCTCAAAAAAAAGAGCATGGATATTAAAAAATATAATGTTCTAGAATTTTTAGGAATAGTTATTGTAATGCTCCCTATTCTTTATTTCTTCTGGAAACTTGATTCACAAGCACTTGAATTAAAAAACATACTAATTTTTATTGGAGTAGTAATAACTTCAATAATAGCAAACATATTTACATTTTATTCTATGAAAGGTGAAAAAGTCAGCAATCTTGAACCTGCAAAAATGCTTGAACCTTTATTCACAATTCTTTTAGCAGTTATTTTTAGTTTTTTTATTCAGGGAATTTATGAAAGAAATTTGCACGTTCTTATTCCAGCACTAATTGCAGGATTAGCTCTTATACTAACTCATGTAAAAAAAGAAAATTTAAATTTGAACAAATATTTTTTAGCCGCAATAGTAGGGAGTTTTTTCTTTGCACTTGAACTTGTGATATCAATGTTGATTCTTGAACTATATTCTCCTGTAACCTTTTACTTTTTGAGATGCTTAGCCGTTTTATTATTAAGTTATATTATGTTCAGACCAAAAATATCAAATCTAAATAATAAATTAAAATTAAATATAATTTCAATAGGAGCAATTTGGGTAATTTATAGAGTTGTAACATATTATGGGTATATTAAAATTGGAATAATTTCTACAA
>JBAZFO010000058.1 GCA_041653315.1 Candidatus Micrarchaeia archaeon
TTCTTCCTTTATTTGCTTCTGCAATTAAGTTATGTGCAGTATACCAATCTGCATTTTCTGAAAGACAAATAAGTTTTACTTCTCTGCCTAATTCAGGCATTTCTATTATAGTTTTATTTTTTATTTCTGGAACTAAACGAATTTGTTTCATAATAAATCACCTTTTAGTTTGTGTTAAATAGTATGTTTGTTTGGATTTATAAAGGTTTCGGGTAATGAAGATTTTTGTTAATAATTTTATCCGACTATTTCTTCTGCTATTAAATCTGGTTGAAAGACAATAAGATCTTCATAAGACTGGCCAACACCAATATAAACAACTGGAATGTTTGTTGCGCGCGGGATGGAAATTGCATTTCCTCCTTTTGCATCGCAGTCTAATTTTGTTAATATAACACCGTCTATTTTAACAGCTTCATTAAATTCTTTTATTTGGTCAATAACAGAATGACCTGCTATACTTTCACCAATATAAATAGTCAAATCTGGCTTTATTATTCTTCCGATTTTGCGCAATTCATCTATTAAATTCTTATTTGTTTCTTGTCTTCCAGCAGAATCAATAAGAACTGCATCTAAATTATGTGATTTTGCATGATTAACAGCATCATAAGCAATTGAAGCAGGATCAGCACCATACTGGCCTTTAATAACTTTTTTACCTAATCTTTCACCATGAATACCTAATTGTTCAATGGCGGCTGCTCTAAATGTATCTGATGCAGACAACACACATGAAAGATTATTATTTTCAAGTAATTTTGAAACTTTTGCAATTGTTGTTGTTTTTCCTGCCCCATTTGGACCAATAAATAAAACTTTAAACGGTTTAGGAGAAGATTTAATCTTATCAACTAAATCAAATTTATTTTCATGATTCATTATTAAAATTAAAGCATGTTTTATGGCATTTTTTATTTCATCTTCAATATTATCTTTATTTATTTCTTTATCAACTAATAAATTTCTTATTTCTTCTTTTAACGCACCAGCAACATCTAAATTGACATCACTTTCTAATAAAGATAATTCCAAATCATCTAATAAAGAATTAATATCTTTTTCTTTTATTTTAATTTTATTTGAAATTAAACCTCTTAATCTGCTTTCTAAACTTAGTTTTATTTTTTTATCTTGTTTGGGTTTTATTTCTTGTGTTTTTATCTCTTCTTTTAAATCTATTTCTTTAATTCTTTCTTCTTGTTTACCTTCTGGTTTTCGTATTATCTCTTTAGGTTTTTCAATTATTTGCTCTGGTTCTTTTATTATCTCTTTAGGTTTTTCTTTTATTATCTTCTTTGGTTCTTTTAATATTTTTATTTCTGGTTTTTCTTCTTTTGCTTCTTCTTCTTTTGGCTTTTGTTCTATTTCTTCTCTTTTTTCTTCTAATTCTTCTTTAATCTCTAATTTTTCTTTCTGCTCTTCTATTATTTCCTTTTTTTCTTCTTTTGGTTTTTCTACTTGTTTAATTTCTGGTTTTTGTATTTCTTGTTTATATTCTTCTTTAGTTTTTTCTTCTATTTTTAATTGAACTGGCTCTTCAATTTCTGCTTTTTCTTCTTCTTTTTTAGTAAATTTCTTAACAAAACCACTAAGTTTATCTTTAAGAAGACCAAACATTTATTCTTCACCAGTTAATTCATTTGCTTTTGTACTTAATGCTTGTAGTTTAGTAACAAGATCTTGAAATTCTTTTCCTCTTTTTTCTATTTCTTTAATATAAATTTCTATGTCCTCATTTATTTTTTCCAAAACTGCTTTTGAATCTTGATCTGAAAATAAACCATTAGCAAAACTAGAGATAACTGTATTTGATTCTTTTATTTCTACTTTTGCAAAAACTCCTGCACCTAAAGGTAATAATGCAGATTTTCCTTTTTCAAGATTTGAAATTGCTTCTTTTGCCATCATTAAATCTTGCAAAACACCTTCCATTTGTTGAATATTACTCTGCATTTGTTTAGCTTGATACTCATACATTTGCATTTCATAACTTAATTTATGTAATTCTTCATCTGACATATTTACACCTTTTCAATTTTTTCTATTTTAATTTGTGTTCTTTGTAATTTTTCATGTTTTGCACCAAAAAATTTGAAAACTTTTTCTTTAGCATCAAAATCTCCTTTTGCTTCTACTTCTTTTTTAAAAGTTCTTACTTCTCTACCTAACTTTATTTTTCCAGATATGATATATTTCATATAAAATCACCTCATATTAATTCTAATCCTTCTTGAATTCTTTGTAATTCAAATCCTGTTGTAATATCTCCAACTACACAACCTTTTGAATTTGCAACAATAGATATTCCAACAAAATATGAGCCCGTATTTGCAGTACTATTTAGTCCCCTTACTTTAAATATTTTTTCTAATTGGCTCATTTTTTCATCGCTAATATCATTGTATATAACAAAGCCTTTATTTGTTACTGAACAAAGACTGCCTACAGTTTCATAATTTTTAATATGCATGGGAACTAAATCAACACCCAAACATTCACTAATTTTATTTATTTCTTCTTTAGGAATATTATTATTCAATATCCCCCCATTATCGTTTGCTGCAATATTGTTTCCACAAGCATTATATTTATCTTCCATTACATAAATGTCTAATTTTAATTTCTTTAATTCTTCTAATTCACTATCAAAAATTAAAGATGGAACAACAATCCCTTTTGAATTCATTACAGCATATATGCCTAATAAATCAGAACCGCCAATAGATGCTTTTATAACTTCAACATCTAATGTATCTCTAATCAATTTGATTAAATCATCAGGCATATGTTTTGCAACTAAACAAATTTTTTCATTTGCTATTGCATAAACACCTATATATGGATTTCCAAATACACTTGCTTTTGCACTTTTCATTTTAATCTACTTTTTTAAATCTTTTATTAATTCTTTTTTTGGCTCTGCTGACCTTATTTGTTGTTTTTGAATTTCTTTTTTAATTTCTTTTTCCTTTTCTTCAGATTCAATTTCTGCTTCTGACTTTTCTTCTTTAGGTTTCTCTTCTTTTGGTTTTTCTTGTTTTTTCTCTTGTTTTTTAATTATTTTTTCATCAATTAATCTTGCTACTGCTTTATCCCCTTCTTTAGTTACTTTTATTTTTATTCTTCTTGGGGGTTTTTGTATTCCTCTTTGCCATATTGCAGAATTAACAGCTTCACTTACTGACACATGTTCAACTGTAACTTTCATATGTTTAGCTAAAAAATTCTTAACAATTGTAATTGCTTTTGAAGCTCTTTTTGTTCTGGGAAAATCAAAAGCTTTTCTTAAAGGGATTGTATAAATTCTTTCTATATCTGCCATATTACTCACCTTCTTTTATTTTTGCCTCTTCTTACTTTAGGTTCTGTTTGTTTTTCATTTAAAGTTGAACCTACTTTAAGGCTATTTCTTCTCCAATGTCTTCTTTCTCTATTTTGAATTACTTTTCTATTAGTTTTGGCAACTACCCAAACAGGCATTCTTCTATTTTGTTTTTTTGCTTTTACAAGAATGTCCTTTTCTTCTTTATCTTTAACACTACCCATAAAAATCACCTTTTTACTTCAAATTTTGGTTCATAATTATTTTGGAAAGATTGTAATATTTTCATCAGTTCTTCATCATTTAATTGTTTTCCATTCAATTGTTTTGAATACTGCAATAATAATGCAACAACTGAAAAATATTTTTTTTCATTGCTAATTCTTACATTCATAAGCCTTTCATATGCTTTTGGTTCTAATATTTTACTCATTTCCATTTTTATTAGCTGTTCTTTCTTAACCTTTTCCAATAAATCATTATGATCTTCCATTATTGTCCCTCTGCAACTTGTTTTGCAATATTATCTAGGAATTTCTTTCCTTTACCTGTTATAACTCTGCCTACTTTCTCTTTTTTGATAAATCCTTGTTTTTCTAATTCTTGTAATCCTCTTCTTATTATTGATCCGCTTGAATCTCTATGTTTTGAAGGTTTTCTACCCCTATTCTTTTTTCCACCATAATGGGTTCTTAATCTATTTACCCCAATTTTTGGATTAGTATATGCTTGTCTTAACAAAGAGGCAAGTCTAATAAACCAAAAATTCTGTTGTTCTGGTCTTCTTTCTGCATGAGAGCCTGATTTAACATAATTAATGAAATCTGGCTTTTCTATGCCCATTTTTTCTAATTCTTCTGCTGCTTTATCTATAAGCTTTCCTGGTTGAACATCAAATACTGTTACCATTGCTTCACCTCATTTTTATTATTCCTTAAGAAACTCAAAATCAGCTGGAAACAATCAACTGGAATTCTAAACAAAAATGATCATCTTCTAATCACTAATGTTGCCTGGAATATCATATTTCTTATAAGTAAGTATATTTAAAGCTTTCTTTCATGTTTGCAAATTTTACAAATATAGATATCTGGCTGGTCTTTTGCGCTTTTTTTAATTTCTAAGGTTTTTCCTTTTACCCACAAAGTATGGCATTTCTTACAATATTTATTTTTTTGCTCTTTTGTTAAGCGCAAATTAACTTTTGTTCTTATTTTATCAACTAATTCTAAATATCTTTTTGACCTTTCTGGATGTTTATCAAACTCCTCTTGCGCTAATTTAAATAGAATTTCAATCCTTTCCTGCGCTATTTTTTGTTTTTCCATATTTATCACAAAAAGTGGGCCAGGCCGGATTCTCATTCCTTTATTTCTTTCTTTTTGGTTGAGCTTTTGCTTTCTTTTTAAAGAAAGAAAAAGGTCATTTGAACCGGCGGCCACCGGTTAGCTTCGAGCTATATAATGTCCACATAATTAAATGTGCAAACATTATAGGTCATATAAGACCGGCGCTCCAACCATTTTAGGTCTTGTTTGAAATAATATTTTCAATCCAAAGCTGACTAAGCTACTGGCCCATAATTAATTTTGTGATTATATTGTATATTGCACATCTTTAAAAAGATTTTTACTGCTTAGAAACTCTTTTAAAATGCATTAAATAAAAATATTATATGGTAGACTTAGGTAAAGGATTGAGAAACGCTTTAGCTAAAAT
>JBAZFO010000059.1 GCA_041653315.1 Candidatus Micrarchaeia archaeon
TTTCTAAAACTTGCTGTTCCATCTGCTTCATTAGGTGATGCAAAAACAGACCCTACAGTTAATGATAATGCAAAAAAGGCTTCTACTGGATGATTTACAACTAAATCAAAAACCATTTTTACTTCTTCAGCTAATTTCATACCAAATTCTTTAATTGGATTTCTTACTTCCATTTTATGTATTAGATTTTTTTTATATGCTCTCATTCTCTCCCCCTCCATTTGTGTTATTACATTAATTATTGTGTATTAACTTATATTTAAATACTTCCCCCCCTAAAGTGTAGAGGAATAATAAGATTTAAAAAGACAGAAGTAAATACTATAATATGGATAATACTATCAAAATCTTAAATAATATAGGTTTAACAAAAAATGAGAGTATTGTATATACAACTTTATTAAAGTTAAAAACAGCAAAAACCGGAGAAATTTTAAAAACTGCTAATTTAAATACTGGAAAAATATATGAAATTTTAGAATCTTTGAAAGACAAAGGATTAGTAAGCGAATCAATAATAGATGGGATAAAATATTTTAGTTCTTCTAGGCCAGAACAATTATTAGAATTTAATAAAAAGAAAAAAGAAAAATTAGAAAAAGAAGAAAAGGAAATTCAAACAATATTGCCAAATCTAGAAAAAATGTATATTTCAAATAAAGAAACTAAATTTAAATCAATAACATATACTGGATATAAAGGGATAAAAACTGCAATTTATGAAGCACTTGGTGAATTAGAAAAAGGAGAGGAAATTATTGCAATGGCTGTAACCGAAAAAAAAGATGAAAAATACAATAAAATGTGGACTAAATTTCATAAATTAAGAATAGAAAAGAAAATAAAATTTAGATTAATTTTTTCTGAAAGAGGAGAATATTTTAATAAATATAAAAAATTTAAATTATGTGAATGTAAAATATTAGAAGGTTTAACTCCAGTTGCAGTAAATGTTTTTGGGAATAATATAGTTGGCATTTTTAACTACCAGGATCCGGTTTCATGCGTTTTAATATATAACAAAAATGTAACTACATCTTTTAAACATTTTTTCAACCAGTTGTGGAAAATAGCAAAACCTTAAATCTAAAAAATAAATTTTTTTATTTATTTAAAGTTGGGTTTGTTTTCCACAATTTTCTCCAAAAATCTAATATCCTACCATAAATTCTTCCACTAAACAATCCCATAAAAGCAATAGTTGCAATTGAAAATATCGCTTTTTTCAATGGAGGCCTATTCAAAAAAATTAAGAAGGTTGAATAAAAAGAAAGATAAAACAATAAATTACTAGCAGTATCAGTCAAATATTTTTTAATGCCATCACTTTTATGATCTGTTTTTACTTTTTTAGCAAACCAATCTCTAAAAGCACCATAAAATCTACTAAAACATAAATCAAAACAAATCATAGCAGATCTTTGTTTCAAAGTCTGTTCAAAAGTAAACCCAACTACAAAAAATTCAAAAAATCCAGGTAAAGTACAAGAACCTAATAAACCACACGAAGTATCAACAAGATATTTTTTAAGAGAAGTTGGACTTTCATCTTGTGTTTTCAGATTTTCAACTGACTTAAATCTTGAAGATAAATTAGATAATTTAGAAAAATCTCGGTTTAAATATAGTCTTTTTCTTTTTGATCTTTTTTTATAATCACAATTATTAAAAACTTGTATTCTTCTAGAACTATGAGGAAGTACCTTATATATAAATTTTTTATTACTATCTTCTAATCTTCTCTTAAATGTAATCAATTTATTCACCACTTGTGTTTATAAAATAAATTACATGTATCTCTGTTTTTAAAACTTTCTAATGTATAATTAGTTTTTAACAATCGTACCTTTGTGCGCTTTGCCTTGGATTATTTTCTCAACATCTTTTAAGTTTTCAGCGCTTATGAAGTGCAATTCAATATTGTGCTTCTGCGCTAATTTGGTGGCCATTTGGTCAAACACAATATTTTGTCCAGATTTATATCCTTTTCCAGATTTTAAAATTAAGGCGCTTAATTCTTTGTGGGTCATTTTTGATATTTTTTCAGCGCTTTTATATTTATTTGGATCTGCAGTATAAATTCCGTCAACATTGCTTATGTTTATTAATTTTGTATGTTTTCCATTCAAAACCGCTAATTCAACTGCATCCATATCTGATGTATATCCTGGTTTATCTCCTCCTTGAAAAACAAAATCATATTTACTTAATAACTTAACACTTTGGTCTGATGAAAGAGAAACTTCAACACATGTTTTTGTTTTTTTAGATATAAAATAAGCTAAAACACACTGTGCGTTTACACGTGTACAATGAATACCAAGCCAGTCAAAAGAAATTTTATTATTTGAATATTTTTTAACTTCAAAAAGAAGATTTCTAAATAATTTTCCTCCACCGCAAATTACTGCAAATTTAGTTTTTTTTTGTTTATTGAGTTTTATTAAAAGATCTCCAAAATTTTTAATTAAAGAGATATTTAATTTACCTGTATTTATTACACTTCCACCTAATGATATTACAATAGTTTCCATAATAAAACAAAACAAGTATATATTTTAAATCTTGCTTTCCTAATATTTAAGATGATAAATATGAATTTTGAAAGAATGATAAAGGAATTTGAAAAAAAGGAAAAACAACAAACTGAAATATTAGAGCAAAAAAGAGCTTTAGTTAGAGACTGCTCAAAAGCAATTAAAGAAATACATAGAAGAAAACTAAAATCAGCAAAAGAATTAATAAAAAATGTTGAAGACGGACTCAAAAAATTAAATAACTTACGGGAAGAATTTGAAGTACATATTGAACATATAGAACAAGAATATACTGAAGCAGTTATATTACTTGAAGTAGTTGAAAATGAAAAAATTTCTTCTCCTGAAAAATTAAAAGTATCTGATGTATCTTATTTAAATGGATTAATGGATATTGTCGGAGAATTAAGAAGAGAGATGCTTGATTTATTAAGAAAAGATAATTATAAAGAAGCAGAAAGAATGTTTGATGCAATGGAAACAATATATGAATCTGTTGAACCAATACAATTTTCTAATTCAATAATTCCAAATTTTAGAAGAAAACAAGATGTAGCAAGAAGACAAATTGAACAAGCAAGAAGTGAAATTTTATACTCAAAAAGGTGAGAAAAATGAAAAAAATAATTGTATTAATATTTTTAATTGGAATATTACTTTTTGGATGTATATCTAATGGGGAAGAAAAACCACACGCAGAGATACCAGATAAAAATCAAACAACAAAACCAAATGAAACAATTTATCAACCCCCAAAACCTGTTTATGAAGATGTTTTAAATGGTACTATTAGATTCAATGAAGATATTGAAGCTGATTTAGAAGTTTATTTCATAGATGTAGGAATGGGGGATGCAACTTTACTTAAAAAAGGAGATTTTGAAATTTTAATTGATGCAGGTGGAGAAAAAGATATTATTAATTTTTTAAATGAAAAAAATATAACTAACTTAGAAATAGCTATTACTACAAAATATACAAAAGATAATTCAGCGCAAATGAAAAAAATATTAGAAAATTTTAAAGTTCAACAATATTGGGATAATGGAATAAAAGAAGAAAATATTTATTATAATGAGATTTATACTATCTTAGAAAATAAGAATATTCCAATAAAAAACCCAGAATTTGGAGAAAATGTTAATTTAAATGGAATATCAATTACTATTCTAAATCCTCAAAAAATTAGGTATCCTAATGTTAATCCAACTTTAAATTCAATTACCTTGTATATAACAGATAGAAATTTTTCATTGTATTTCAGTGATGTTGAAACAGGAGTACAAAATACTATTTTAGCAAATTATCCAAATATCAAATCTACTTTTATGAAAGCCCCAAATCATGGAACAAGCACTGCCTCAGTAGGTGGAGATCAAACAGTACAATTATTTTCATTAATAGATAAAGTTAAACCAGAATACGCAGTTGTTTTTGTTGGGCCAACAGAGGAAGAAATACCAAATAATGCAGTTTTAGAAGCATTTAGATTAAGAAAGGCTAAAATGCTTAGAACAGATTTAAATGGAACAATATCTGTAATAACAGATGGATATGAATACAATATAACAACATCTATAGAACAAAAAAAGAAATAAACATTTTACAAGTTATATTTTTTATTCATTTCTTTTTGTACCCTAATTTTTTGTTATATTTATCATGATCTAAAATATCTAAAACAAATGCAATAATCTCAATTTTAGTTTCTCCATCAGTTAAAGAATAAAACATCCTCCAAAAATTAGGTAGTTCTACTCTAAATAAATTTGTAATTCCATATTTTTGTTTATATTCTGAAGGAATAAGATATTTTGGTACTGAAACCCCATAATGAATATTTAGTTTAATTAATTCTTTTTTCTTATTAAACGCCCTTAAAATAGATGCTTCTATCTTTGATTCTGAAGCCTGTTCATTTAAATATTTATAAACTTCTTCTGCAGTTGGAGAAAGAATTAATCTTATTTTTTTCATAATTCCAATCCTCTTAATATCTCTTTTCTTAAATTTAAATTAGTATTATAAATCCAAGTGATACCTTTTATACTTACTACAATTTTATTGCTTTCTTCAAGGTATTCTAAAATTAATTTTAAAGTATTATGATTAATTTGTTTTGGTAATTCTTTTTTAAGATCAGCAACAGAAATAATACTATTTTTCATTTTTTTTAAAGTTTCCTCTACCATAATAACTGTATTTAAAGTTGGAGAATGAACCATTTTTTGAATTTGTACTGCTTTTATTCCTTTTATTTTTCCTGACATATTTATCACCAATTGTTATTAACTAATAACT
>JBAZFO010000060.1 GCA_041653315.1 Candidatus Micrarchaeia archaeon
TGGATAAAGATACAACAACTATATTAATTGATCTTCTTAATTTTATATCAAGAGAAATCACTTATGAAAATGCTTTAACATATTTATATTGGTATGCAACAATAGATCAAATAATTGATGTAATTAAAAAAGAGAGTAAAAGAGGGGTAGACATTGACTCAAGATTTAATCGGTTAATTAAATTGATAGGACAAAAAGCAACAGTAGAACAAATAATTGAAGTATTCCCAGATTTGGACGACTCTTATATATTTATGGCAAACCATGCCATAAATGAAGAAAGGAAAGATTTGATAAAGAAAGTATGTATTGAAGGAACAACTGAACAAATAATAAGACTAAAAGGCAAGATAATTAATACATATTACGAGGAGTTATTTGATTTGGCTATTGCTATAAAACAAAGAAAATAATTTTTAATTTTTTTTTATTTTTTAATTTTTTGAAAAAATTTTAGGGGTTGAAAAATATGGCATTTATTAAAATAGATTTAAAAAAAGAGGAAAAATATATTACATTTCAAAGAAATAGGCCTCCTTTTTTTGAAAGACTCGGAATATTAATAACAAATCTAGAAGATACGTATATGCTAGAAAAAAAAGCAGAATATTATTTAGAAAAAATCAATTTTCTTTTAAAATCGGATAATTTTTCTGAACCAGTTCAATTAAATATAACAAAAACAGGAGATTGTTTAACTACTTATAAAATAGATAATAAAAGAACATATTTAGGATATTATGATTTACGTATATTAGAAGATGAATTAAGAACTATAATTCAAAATTTAATTGAAATAAAAGATAACAAAAAAGGAGAAATTGATTATGAAAAAGAATTATTAAAAAAATACTTAAAAAACAAAGAAAATGGCAAAAAAATATTTGAATTATGTTTAAGATATATAAAACTAATAAAAAGAATACAAAAACAAGATGATGAAACATATAAAAATATGACAAATAAATCTCAGTTTTGTTTTCCTTAAATTTAACTTTTTTCTTTTCTTCTTTTTACTTCTGAAAATTTTAATCAAACCGAAACCTTTTTAAAGAGTTATGAATATATATTCATTATGGTAAGACCAAAAAGATGCAGGCGTGTAAGATGCGAACCAAATGTTGATTATTTCAAACCATCTGGTGTGCGCATACGCGATACTGATATAATACAATTAACAGTTGATGAATTTGAAGCTATTAGATTAGTTGATAATGAAAATATTGAACAGATTAAAGCTGCTGAAAAGATGGAAATATCACAGCCTACTTTGCATAGATTATTACATTCAGCGCATAATAAAATTGCTGATGCACTTTGCAATGGCAAAGCAATCAAGATTAAAGGAGGTGAATATATGACTGAAGAAAAAGGAGTACCAAAAAGAGACGGTTCAGGAAAAGGAATAAGAGCAAATAGAGGAAGAGGGGGATGTAATCCACCACAAGATAAAAATACAATACAAAATACTGAACAAAATATAAATAGAGGACAAGGTAGAGGATTAGGACCTTGTGGACGTGGATTTAGAAGAGGACAAAATAGAAGACTTGATTAATTGGGGGCATTTGCCTTCAAATTTATTTTATTTCTTTAATTAATCTCATTAATCAATGGTTTTGAATTCCACTATTCTTAAATTTTACATTTATTAAGTTATTATATAGTAAAACTCAACATCTCATTTATTAAATATAAAGCATCATCTATATCCTTAAGTGTACCATGATTATCTTTATACCCATCTAATTCCAAATAATATAAACTTTTTTCTAACTCTTCTTTAAATTAAATAAACTTATATCTTTTGCAAAAGAAGGATTTTCATATAAAATTCGGCAAGGAAACCAACACCTTTAGGTGTTGGAGGAATTGCCGAATTTGATATATTTACAACGAATGAACTATACCTTTGCCTTTAGGCAAAGGAAGTTCTTCGTTGTAAATTTTCATTAATACAAAAAACAAAACCACACAAAGCCCAGGTATATTTATCATGTTTTTTATTAATATTTTTTAAAATATATTTAAATAAATCAAAAGATTCATTAAGATATATCCTTTCTCTATTTTCATTTTCATAATCTTTTAAACAGTATGCTTTTATTATTAATAAACAAAAATATTCATCTAAACCAATTTGATTTTCAATCATATAATTTGTTTCAGTTAATATATTTAAGAATTTAATTGCTTTATGATATTGTTTTAATTTTCTTAATGCATTTAAATAAATACAAGTGATGCCTAAATCTTTTTGTGAATAAATATCTAATCTTTCATATATCTTTATAATCACATTATGTTCGCAATTATTATAAAAATAATTAAACATAATACCATATAAAGGAACAGAAAATAAATTATGTTTTTTAGCTAATCTAAATAATTTTTCTAAATATAATTTATTTTCAGTGTACCTGATTTGACATGCAAAATGAATAATATCTTCTTTTGTAGCTTTTTTTGAAATTATATTTTTTTGTAATTCTTCAAATGCTTTTAAAACTTTATTTTCTAAAATTAAATTATCCAACTTTTCATAAAGAGGTAGTTGATTCTGTAAAAATATTGCACCATAATTATATTTATCTCTCCTAGGAAAATCATTTTTTGTTTTTTTCCCATTATGAGAACAATTTGCTCTTGGCATAAGCATAATATATACATTTATATGTTTTAAAACCTTTCTTAACTCTGTTTCTCACTTCTGTACTGTTCTATTAAAGCATATACTACTGGATCAAAGGTGTTTTTATTTTCTAATTCTTTTAAGAAAGATTCTGGATTTTCTTTCCAGTTAAGTATTGTTTGGATATGACTAATAGTTGTATAAAATACTCTCATTTGTGGTTGAGCCCAGCATATTTCACAAGATATCTCCCCCAAATTTATAATTGGTCTTAAACCAATATAACATAAAGCAACTTTTATATCCCCCAAAGGGATATTATGTAATTTAGAAAATACGTGTTTATATACTTCTAATTGCCTCTTATGATGTGAATTATTTCCTATTTCTCTATCTGTTTTCCAATCAATAATAAGGTATTTTTCTCCTTTTTTGAATATTCCATCTATTTTTCCAGTAAATAAAAGATTTTTATCAGTTTCCATTAAATCTTTTAATTCCACTTGAAAATATTCTTCTGTGTTTAAAAATTCAGGGTATTCTTTTTTTATCTCATTAATTAATGTTTTTATATTTTCAATATACTTTTCAAATCCTTGCTCTATTTCAAATTCTTCTCCTTTTAATAATAATTCAGCATATTTATGAACTTTTGAACCCATTTGCGCTGCATCAGAAAATGTTTTAAGTTTTAATATATTATTTGTTAAATATCTTTCTGGATTAGCATTTAAAGAAGTATATGATAATTTATTTAAATCTTCAAAATGTTGTGTTATAAATTTTAAAACCCATGGTTTTTTATCTTCTAATAATTCTTTTGACTTTTCTATATCTCCATTCACAAAAAGAGAATATGCCTGTTTTAATTTTTCAGAAAAATTAGTGTTTTCTATTTTTTCGATTTCTAAATCTGTGTTCAAATCTGAAAAATCATTTATATACTCTTCAATTTTTTCTGGTATAATATATATTTCTTGTTTTGCTCTTGTTAAAGCAACAAAATCCATTCTCAATGCTTCTTCTTCTAATTCCTCCTCTGCTTTTATTCCCTTTATATTCAATATCGTTTTTACAACTTCATCTTGAAAATTACTATTGTCTTTTATTTTTTTAGGCAAATAAATAACCTTATCCCACTGCATACCTTTAGATTTATGAATAGTTATTAACATTACTCCTATATCTTTTGAAGGATCTTCACGATTTGACAAATCAGAACTTTTTAAATAATCTATAAGGTTATTTAAGGTTTTATTTTTTAAAAAAGTTATTGCTTCATTAAATGAATTTTTTAAAATTATAGCTGTAATAAGATAATCTTTTCCATAAGACATAGAAATTGGAAAAATAATTTTATCAAAAAGAAGGTTTATATCCTCTAAAGAGTTAATCTCTTCTTTCATCTGTTTAAACTTTGGACATAAAATATCAATATTTTCTTTTTTACAATTTAACGCATCTTTTAAACTTATAGGAAAAAAAGGAGTAAACATTGCATTTTTAATCTCATCAAAATCTTCACTTAAAACTCCTTTTATAAATGTGATAATTGAATTTTTTGCATCAAAAGAAGATTTTGAAGAAGTTGAACTATGTTTAATCCCCATTTTTTGCAGTGTTTTTGATAAACCTATCATTTGATTATTAGTCCTCACTATAACTGCGATATCTTTTTCTCCTATTTGTTTAAGTAAGGTGCCTGTTGCTTCATAAGAATCATATTCAGTTGAATAGATTATTGGTTTTATTCCTTTTGGGTTTTCTGGATTATTAAGACTCTTTAAATCTTCTTTATGGATTTCATCTTTTGTTTTTGATGAAAAATATTCTTTTGCATAATATAATATCTCATTTGTACTTCTAAAATTTTCTGATAATATAAACTTCTTTGAATTTTTGAATTTTTCAAAATTCAAAATTGAACCTCCTTGAAATCCAAAAATTGCCTGTTTTTTATCTCCTACTGCAAAAAAAGTTTCCCCTGATTCTAAAGCTATATCTGCTTCTATTATATTGACATCCTGCAATTCATCAATTAAAACATGTTTAAATTTCGGCTTATTTTTTATGCTTTTAAATTCCAAAAGCATATCTGAATAATCTAAATTTGTTTTCTCTGTTTCATAAAATTCATAG
>JBAZFO010000061.1 GCA_041653315.1 Candidatus Micrarchaeia archaeon
TTACAATGTCCTCAGCCTCAGCCCATTCTAATTTTCCAGGACTCTTCTTAAAATCAATATTAGAACACAATTCATCTAGTTCTTGAGCTTTTGCTGCACTTAATCTTGAAAATTTATTTTGTAAAAATTGCCTTATTGTTGAATTACCAGCATCATGATGCGCAAAATCTATCAAATCACTTGTTGTAATTCCTAATGGGTGTGGCTGAACTTCTACTGGTTTTGGTGGAATTATTTCTACTGAACGTGGAAATAAATTTTCAGTGCCATCAGGTTCAACTAAAACTATACTTGTATGTGGATTAGCAATTGCTGTTCTTTTTAAATATTCAAAAACACCATATGAACTTTTATCATATTTAACATCAGAAATTTCAGCTTCATAACTTAAACCATGTAATTCGGTTTTTTCTTTAATGAGGTTTTTTATTAAGGGAACATTAGTTTTAAAATCAATAGAGATATCACATTCAACTTTAATTCCTTTATACTCAGAAACAAGATGAACTGCTTTACCAGTAGTTAATTGTGCATACATTGTTACGCCAGCAGCACCAATACCTTGTTGCCCTCTTTGCTGAACAAATCTATGAAATTTAGTTCCTGCCAGCATCATTGCCATTGCTTTACCTAAATGTTTTTCAGGTATACCACTCCCATTATCTTTAACAAAAATCTTATATCTGCCTTCCTCTTTATTTAATTCATCTATCTTAACATATATTTCTGGCAAAATTCTTGCTTCTTCTGCAGCATCTAGAGAATTAGTAACTAATTCATGAATTATTGTAGTTAATGACCTAGTTTTTCCTGAAAAACCAAGCATCTGCCTATTCTTTTTAAAAAATTCAGCAATTGAATGTTCTTTAAATTCTGAAAATACATCTGACATTATTACACCTATATTTTACCTGACATTTTAGCCTGAGCTTCTGATATATATCTAAAAACATTTGTATGTGGAGTTCCATTTATTAATTTTTGAATTGCATTTACTGCAACCTCAACATCTTCAAAATTTCCTAAAATTGAAACTTCATGTTCTTGTATTGATATATTCACTTTACCCTCTTCTTCAATTATTTTTTTTGATTTTCCTTTTTCTCCTATTATTCTACCTAATTGTCTTTTTACTAACCTATCTGAAAGAAAATCTTTTAAATTAATTGTTTTTACTATATTATCTTCGTCTGTAAGTTTCAAAGATGCATTTACATCAAATCCTCTTGATATTGCATCAATTACCTTTTCAGCTATATACTCCTTAAATTCATCTCCTTCTATCTCAATAAAATCTTCTTTAAATTTTATACTAACCAAAAGCTCGTTTTCAATTATTTTAAGATTATCCTTTAAATACTTAACTCTTTTTTTTGGTATTGTAATTATTTGCATACACAATAGTTTTGTGAGAAGGGTTTATAAAATTTTATATCAATAACATAATCCACAATAATAGGTGTACTAGCATGTTTGATAAAATATTTTTATGGATTAAAGGACTTTTTCATTCGAAAAAGAACATAAGTTTAGGTTTCTATGGTAGCCCTAATGCAGGTAAAACCTCATTAGCTAATAGGATTAGTTTAGATTTAACCGGCAGTCCATTAGGCCAAGTATCAGTAATTCCGCATGAAACAAGAATGGTTCAGAAAAAAGAAAAAGTTTCTATTAAATTAAAAAGTTGCACTTTAGAAATGAATTTATTAGATATGCCAGGATTAGCTGTTAAAGTAGACTATAGAGATTTTCTGAATTATGGTTTAAGTATTAACGATGCACAACAGAGAGCAAAAGAAGCAACAAAAGGAATTGTTGAAGCACTTAAATGGTTAGATAAAGTTGATACTGCATTAGTTATATTAGATTCAACTAAAGATCCATTTAATCAAGTAAATATTACCTTATTAGGAAATTTAGAAGCAAGAAATATCCCAATAATTTTAGTTGCAAATAAAATTGATTTAGAAAATGCAAATACTAATGAAATCAAAAAAACCTTCCCAGATTACCCAATTGTTGAAGTTTCTGCTTTAAAAGGAGACAATATGCATAGTCTATATAATACTATAGTTGCTGAGGCAAAGAAAAAGTGAGTATATGACATATAAATGCGCAGTTTGTGGAAAAATTCTTACAAACGAAAATCAAGAAGAATGTTCCTGTGGTTCTCAAATTTTTGTGAAAATTAAAAAGGAAAAAGATAGAAGCAATGAAAAAATAAATCACGAAGGAAGATTAGAAAATATAACTATGATTGATAAAGGTATTTTTGAAATAAATATGGATTCTATTATTAAAGATTTGATCATTTTAAAAGATTACAACGGTGTGTATTATGTGCGCCTTCCTTATTCTGTTGAAGAACAAAAAAATATATAAAACAAAGCTTTTTAAACTCAGAAAACCCAATTTAATTAACAATAGTTATGGGGTGTAACCTATGCCAGAATTAAAAAATAAAAAAAATGAAGAAGCAGATGAACAAAAAATTGAAAGAAATGAATTTAGAAATTTACTTGAACCTTTAAGTACAGGAAAAGGAAATAGAATAAGAGCTTCTCTAATAGAAAATCCAAAAAGAATAAAAAAAGAAAAAAGAGAAAGCTGGTGGGATTAAAAGGTTTAGAATATGGAATTAATACAAGATAGAACTCTTTTACTTGCTGTTTTATCTGAAATAACAACTAGATTCCCAGCACCTAAAATAGATACATTAAATACTAATTCTTTGATGCCAGATATACATTCAGTTAAAGAAAATAGAATTAAAGAATTTCAAAAATATATAGAAACATATCCAGAATTAGTTCCTACTGCATTATCATATTGTAATGCTTGTGGAGTATGTTGTTTAAGAATAAATTGCAAAGCAATGAGCATAGAACAAAAAAAAGATATATGGGATATTAAATGCTCAATTTATGATAGAGATGGAAATAAAATTTTTAATCAATCTGAACTTCCTCCTTTAAATAGAGAACAAACAAGAGTTGAAAGAAGACCTAATATTTGCATTGATTTTAATCCTGCACACGAATATCTAACTTTTGAAATATTTGAAAAATTATTTTATGTTGTTTATGTTGGAGACTGTTATCCTAAAATTAGATCTGATTTAAGTATAACAGCAGATATTTCTCCAAATATAAAAAATAAAAGTGATTTAACAAAGAGACAAAGTTTTATTCTAACTTAACTGCTCTTAATTTTTTGCATATTATTTTTGATTTTATAAAATACTCTATATTAACTAAAACTCATTTATCTTAAAATAATTTAAATATTTTAAGAAATAAAACTCTATTCAATTACTAAGGACAAGGAACATCACAGATTGAAGTCAATCCAGGAATACCACTAAATAATGGAGATGAATAATCACATATATTATCTTCAAAATTAGCTCTATGTGGAGAAAAAATTGAAAAAACATCAGATATTTCATTATCACATATTATATTATTTTTAAATTCATTTTCAATTCCGTCCATGATATAAATACCAATTTTATTATTAATAATTTTATTATCAATAAATTTTATGGGATCAGATATCCCACCAGGAGGTAAAGGAAGAGATAAAACCCAAAGGCCGTTATTATACCCTTCAATTGTATTATTTTTAATTGTTGAATTCCTGCTTAAAATAATCATTCCTTTAGATTCATTTGAAGAAATATTTCTTTTAATTATATTTCTTTGTATACTTATATTTCTAGATGGATAAGAGGTTATAAAACCAGCCCCATTATTTAAAAGAATATTATCCTCAAAAATATTATTAAATCCGTCATCAAGTACAAACCCTACATTAAATCCGCTCACATAACAATTTCTAAAAATAGAATCATTTACTTTATCTAAGTAAAATGCATTTGTAGAATTTTTTCCAATTATCTTATACTTCGTACAATCAAACAAAATATTTTCTGTATTTATATTAAAACAATTCTGTATATTTTCAGCATAAATATCATTACATAAAGTGTGAACTCCCTCAGATACAATCTCTCCGCATTCATAAACACAAGTTATATTTAGTTTCTCTCTATTTGGACACATCTTAATTGTATTGTTATATGTACTCAAAACCCAATATCCTTTTCCAGGTTCTAAACTATTTTCTTCAATATATCTTCCAGTTGTAGAATCAAAAGAATAAAAAGTTAAAAATGAACTTTTATCTGGATTAAAATTTAAATGAGATTTATTTACTTTTTCTGGATAAGACCCTATTAAATTCCATCCTTGTTCTATATAAAAACATTTTTCCCAAGATGGGTGGCCACAATAAATTTCACTTTGTGTTATCCTATTATTCACAAAATATCCATTATTTAATTCAATTTCTGTAGCAGGCACATAAACTCCATCCACATATTCAAAAATGCCTTCAGCATTAGGAAAAACATCTAATATATTTGGTAATTGAGGAG
>JBAZFO010000062.1:0-2922 GCA_041653315.1 Candidatus Micrarchaeia archaeon
TTGTTCTATATAAAAACATTTTTCCCAAGATGGGTGGCCACAATAAATTTCACTTTGTGTTATCCTATTATTCACAAAATATCCATTATTTAATTCAATTTCTGTAGCAGGCACATAAACTCCATCTACATATTCAAAAACTCCTTCAGCATTAGGAAAAACATCTAATATATTTGGTAATTGAGGAGCATAAACAGGAATTGAAACTAAATTCCAACCTTTAGATAATGTAGGATTTACTAATGTAGTTAAACATTTTATTTCAATTTCTGGGATTATTTCAGAAGGTTTTTCTTCTATTAAATCCTTTTTAATTACTCCAACAGTAGAAAAAATAAAAGCGCATAAACAAATTAATACCAATAAAAAAATTGTTTTTTTCATATATTTATTTGATTATTAAAGTTTAAAGGCTTTACTATTTAAAATTTAACTCTATTAATTAGATTAATGGAATCTCTTTGTATATTATGTAAAGGAACTAAAAAATTATGTGGTGCTGAATTTTGTCCTAAACTTAAAAAAATATATTATGAAATAGATTTAACAAAAAATATTAAAAATTCAATTTTTGGCCCTTCTCCCCCAAATATGTTTGTAGGTTCTTATGGGTGGCCAGAAGTTAACTGGGGGCCAATGGTTTCATTTGAAAATATTGATGATAATCCAGCTCAATGGTATGGAAAACCTTATGAAGAAATAATAAAACAAAGGTCTATGTTATTAACTGCAAGAAAAAAATCATATATAATGGAGAGAAAAGATAAATATTTAAAAGAAGCGCAAGATGCGATTATGTCTACAAAAACTTTAGATATGGAAGTTAATTTTAAAAATAAACCAAATTTTAATTTAAATTTTTCTTCTGTTTTACAACCAATGGGGGGTTATGCTCCTTTAAAAGATTTTAAAGTCATAGATAATCCAAAAATACCAAAAAAAGTTGATTCAATTGTAGAAGAAAAAAATCTTTTATCCAAAGATGCGATTTTTGAATTAAATGATTATGGATTTGATGAATACTATTTAACAAAATTATTAAGTGGAGGTTTACTAGGACATGAAGAAAGAAAAAAACTAGTTCCTTTACGATGGTCAATAACTGCAATGGATGATATGCTTGCTAAAAAAACAATAGAAAAAATTAAAAATTTTGATTTTATTTCTAATTATTATGTTTGTTCTTCAGAATATTTAGATAATCATTATGAAATACTTTTAATGCCTGGAAATTGGGAATTTGAAAATTTTGAATCTTGGGCTCCTGGAACACTTTGGTCGCAAGGAGCTTCAAATGTTTTTACAACAGAAGAATACGAATCATTTAATGGAAGAACAAAATATGCAGATAAACAAGTTGGTGGATATTATGCTTCTCGCTATGGTGTTTGTGAAGGATTAAATGAAATAAGAAAGCAAGCGCGTGTTTTAGCAATAAGAGAAATTTATGAAGGTTATCAAATTCCAGTTGGTGTTTGGCAAGTGCGCGAAGGAGTTAAACATGCAATGAAAAATAAAAAAAGATTTTCAAACTTACATGAAGCATTAAATGATATGAATTCAAGACTGCGCGTTCCAATACAAAAATACGAAGCGCAGAGTAAAATATTGAAACAAAAAAGATTATTTGATTTTTAGGATTTTATTTTAAATAATTTTCTAAGTCCTGGTTCTGGACCAAATATCCTTTCTCTATACATTACAAATTCCTCATTTGATGAAAATGGATAATTCTCTACTATTTTTTCATTAGAAAATATAACTTCTCCGTTTTTAATTAATATTATTTTAGTAATTGCTTCAGCTTTACCACAAAAAAGCAAAGATCCTATTAAACCATCAAAAGGTTTTATATCTATTTGCTTAGAAAAAACATTAATTAATTCACAATCTATTGGTTCATCGTTCCCAAAATAATTAACTCTTATTTTTTCTCCAATAAATTTTTCCAAACTTTTTATTTTAGCAGATAAACTTGAATCATTGATTGAAATTGTTTCTTTTTTCATATTATCACCTTTTTTTACCGAAAGTAAAAAATGCGGCGGCACTTTAATGAAATTAAAGGCGCCAATTTTTTACCAAAAGTAAAAAATGCGGCGGCCGGGATTTTCTCCCTGCTGACAAGTTTTTTGCGCCAGCCAAGGTTTTGAATTCTCGGACCATTCCGGGGTTTCTTTTGAACCCTGGGGCCTTTTCTTTACAAAGAAAAGGGGCCACCCGGGACTCAACGTTGGCAACGTCGTATACTAACCAGGCTATACTACCACCGCATTTACAAATATTATATTTTTTTATTATTGATTTATTTAGTATTTTTCTTTTTTTATTTCTTTATTTTTGGTTAGATTTTTCTTTCTTTTGCTTAAGCTTTTCTTTCTTTTTTGAAAAAGAAAGAAAAGGTTATGCGACCGCCGGGATTTTCATACCCCAATTTTAGTTTCTTTTTGGGGTGAAGACCTTTTTCTTTGAAAAGAAAAAGGGATTCATTCGAACCCGGGTCGTTGGCTTGGAAGGCCAGCATCCTAACCAGATTATCCAAACTTATTTCTTGAAGTTCTTTTTGACTAAACTTTTTTCTTACAAGAAAAAAGTTTACTAGACTACGGTCGCGATAAACACATTATTAATTACAGTTATCACTTTTTCACTCTCTTTTTTTATCTTTTCTTTTTAATGCCAGGTTTTTCTTTCTTTTTTGAAAAGAAAGAAAAAAGTGCAAAAATGCTACACTATTTGATAAAAATCAAATGCGTGCTTTTTTTACCAAAGGTAAAAAAATGCTACACTATTTGATAAAAATCAAATGCGTGCTTTTTTTACCAAAGGTAAAAAAATGCTACACTATTTGATAAAAATCAAATGCGTGCTTTTTTTACTAAAAGTAAAAAAATGCTACACTATTTGATAACAATCAAATGC
>JBAZFO010000062.1:2932-4301 GCA_041653315.1 Candidatus Micrarchaeia archaeon
TTTGCCAAAAAATGCCACGGGCCGGATTTTCATTCCTGCTTTTTTTCTTTTTAGTGCAGGTTTTTCTTTTTTCTTAAAAAAGAAAAAAGTGCATTTGAACCAGCGACACCTCCGTCTTCAGCGGAGTGCTCTCCCAGACTGAGCTACCGCGGCATTTAATATACTGCAGACTTTTCACAAAGTGAAAAACAACCCCCGTATTTAATATATATTAAATTTGCCATGAAATAAAAAACAAACCTTGTATTTAAAAAATTTACATGACAACGTCTATATAAATATATAGATTGTAAATATTTATTAAGGAACAGGATTTAAATATGTTATGTTCGTAAAAAATAGTGATAATATGATGGGAATTATAAAACATACGATTAAAGCGTATACAAAAAATTTAAATTTAATCTTTGTATTTTCAATACCATTACTTATTGCATTTTTAATTCCAATATTCGTACAATTACCCACCTTCTCAGCAGCAGGTGGAATATATCTAAGAACAGGTAGCTTACCAAATTTAAGTTTAATTGATATTATAATAATGGTATGTTCTTTTTTAATATCTTTATACTTAATATCATTAGCAATTGTGAATATTAATTTAATTATCAAAGCCCAAAGAACAAGTTTAAATATTAAAAGAGAAGTTATAAAAAGAATGAAAACTTCAACTCTAAATGTCTTTTTATTATATATCACTTTTACTTTAATATTATTTGCTATCCAATTATTAACTTATAGAATAGGAATGCAAAATATTTTAGCACCAATATTAAGTTTATTAGCAGCAGTTCCTTTTTTCTATGCACCTTCTGCATTAGTAATTGATGACGTTAGCCCAGAAAAAGCAGTTTTATCTTCAATAAACCATATTAGAAGAAAAATATTAAGCTTCATTTTCTTTTTAATTGTTGGATTCATTTTAATCTCTATTTTAACATTTGTTTTATTAAATATAAATCTAGGTGGAATTGAATCTTTATTAATTATAGTTTTAAATTCATTGATTATAATACCTATTTTAGTAGTAATGCAAACTCAAATATTTATATCAAAATATTCTATAATCCATTAATTTTTCTTTTTTTTGAATTAGATAATGCTTTTAATATTATTTAAATAAAATATTTATATGAATAAAGAGGAATTAATTAAAAATATACAAAAATATACTTTACAAAATGCTTATGAATATGATAAAGCTAAAGCTGGAAATATTATAGGAAAAATTATTGCTGATTTACCAGAATGTAAAAAAGACATGAAAGATACAATGAACTTAATTGAAAAAGAAATTGAAAAAGTAAACAAAATGAAAAAAGAAGAAATTGAAAAGGAAATGAAAAAGTATGAGTATACAACAGAAAAA
>JBAZFO010000063.1 GCA_041653315.1 Candidatus Micrarchaeia archaeon
AAGAACTGCATATGCTTCGCTTAATTCTTTAAATTTTTCTTGATCCCCTCCTTTATCTGGATGGTGCTTCATAGCTAATTTTCTATATGCTTTTTTAATCTCTTCAGCGCTAGCATCTTTTGATACACCTAAAACATTATAATAATCTTTTGACATTATTTAACCTCAGTCGTATCTAATTCTTCTCTAATTTTTTTATAATTAATCTTATTTGTTTTATCAATAAATTCTAAAAATGCAAGAAATATTCCCATAAACTTTTTATGTTTATATAAACAAATCCTTAAAAAGAAAGTTAAAAAATTTAAAAATATAAATAATAGAAATGATGAAAGTATTAAAAAAGAAAATTCCTCTTGAAAAGGAATATTAAATAATATAATTAATAATAAACAACTAAATACTTCTACTGAAAGAAAAAACCAAAAATTGCTTAAAACATAAAAAATACCATTAGGTAAATTATTTAATTTTTCAAATTTTATATCTTTGTCATTATCTAAATACTTTCTTATAAATGAGGCTTGTTGAATATATATAATTATAGCTAAATTAAAGGTTAATATAGAAACAGAAAAAGTAAACATAGTAATAGTTTCATTAATAAAAGTATTTATTTTAAAAAAATTTAGAATAAAATAAATTAATAAAAATAAAAATAGTGGAAATACAAACAAACTAAATATCCATTTTATTCTATCAAATGATCTGACTTTTTTTTCTACCATTTAAATACCTCATATTGATTTTCTCATTAAATACTTTGCTGTTTCAAATCCCAATGTTTCATAGAATTTTACGGCGCATTCATTATCTGCGCTTACATCTAAAGTTATTTCATCAAAACCCTGTTCTTTAGCTTTTTCCTCAATATTTTTCATAAGTGCTTTACCATATCCTTTTCCCTGCTCTCTTTTATCTATTATTACACTGGATATATAAAGCCTTCTTCTTGGACCCATATATTTTGGTTCTGTTTTAATAAAACCAATTACACAGCTTTTATTTTCATCCTGTTTTTTATCTTTTTCTTGTTTTTCTTCTATTGGTTTTTCCAAAACATAATAATATTTTTTAGGATTTTCTAGATCTTTTTTCAACTGCACAATGAAATCATCTTTATCAAAAACAATAAAGCAGGGATTGCTTGCTTCATTTAAAAATAAATCACAAACAATATCCCAGTCTTTTGATTCAGCTCGTCTTATCATTTATCCATCTCTTTTACACATTCTTTAATTTACCTACTGTCTATTCTATATCTTTATTTATTTTTTTGCATTTATTCTTTTTTTTCATCTTCTTTGTTTTCGCTGCTTTTATCTGTTTCATCGTCTTTTGTATATTCTGTATTTATTGGTTCTTCTGGGTTTTGTTGATCTCCTGAAACATTTTGCTGTTCAGCTTGCGCTTTTTGATATATTTCAGAACCAATTTTTTGCAATTCTTTTGTCAATGCTTCTGTGGCTTGTTTAATCTCTTGCGCATGTTCACTTTTTTGAACTTTCTTAACTTCTTCAATTTTTTCTTGTATTCTCTTCTTAATATCTTCAGGTATCTTATCTTTATATTCCTCTAATGTTTTCTCGCTTGAATAAACCATTGATTCTGCTTCATTTTGAGCTTCAATTAATTCTTTTCTTTGTTTATCTTCGTACTCATGTGCTTCTGCATCTTTCATTGCTTTATCAACATCTGAATCACTCATTTTATGCGGTGCTGTTATAGTAATTTTTTGTTCTTTTCCTGTTCCTTTGTCTTTTGCTGATACATTTAACAAACCATTTGCGTCTATATCAAAAGTAACTTCAATTTGTGGAACTCCTCTTGGTGCTGGAGGTATTCCTGTTAATTGGAAATTACCTAATTCAATATTATCTTTTGCCATTGCTCTTTCTCCTTGGAATACATGTATATCTACTGCTGGTTGGTTATCTGCTGCTGTTGAAAATGTTTGGCTTTTCTTAGTTGGGATTGTAGTATTTCTATCAATTAATTTAGTAAAAACTCCACCTAAAGTTTCAATACCTAATGATAAAGGAGTTACATCTAATAATACTAAATCTTTAACTTCACCAGATAAAACTCCAGCTTGTATCGCAGCACCCATAGCAACACATTCCATAGGGTCAATTCCTCTTTCTGCTTTTTTCCCTACAAAATCTTCAACAAATTTTCTTACAATGGGCATTCTTGTAGGTCCCCCAACTAAAATTATTTTTGTAATTTGATCTGGAGACATTTTAGCATCTTGTAAAGCATTATGTATCGGCTGTTTACATTTATTTACTGTTGGATTTACTAGATCTTCTAATTTAGCTCTTGTTAATTTGTATTGAAAATTAACTGGTTCATTATTTTTTTGAGTTAAAAATGGAAGATTAATATCTGTTTCAACTATTGTAGATAATTCAATTTTTGCTTTTTCAGCTGCTTCTTTTAATCTTCTCATAGCAGTTGTATCTTTAGACACATCTACTCCTTCTTTTTTCTTAAGATCTTCAAGCAAATATTTAACAATTGCTTCATCCATATCTTCTCCACCTAAACTTGTATCTCCATTTGTTGATAATACTTCAAAAACTCCTTCACCAAAATCCATTATTGTAACATCTAATGTTCCGCCACCCAAATCAAAAACTAAGATTTTATGGTCTTGATTAGCTTTATCTAAACCAAAGGCTAATGAAGCTGCTGTTGGTTCATTGACAATTCTAACTACATCTAATCCTGCTATTTTTCCTGCATCTTTTGTAGCTTGTCTTTGATTATCATTAAAATAAGCTGGAACAGTAATTACTGCTTTTTCTACTTTTTCTCCTAAAAACTCTTCAGCATCTTTTTTTATTTTTTGTAAAATAAAAGCTGATAATTGCTGTGGTGTATATTCTTTATCTCCTAATTTATATTTATGGTCAGTCCCCATTTTTCTTTTAAAAGCAGTAAATGTTCTATCTGGATTCGTTACTGCTTGCCTTCTTGCAGGTTCTCCTACCAACATTTGATTATCTTTTGTAAATGCAACTATTGATGGAAATGCTTTACCATACATTGTATTTCCTTCTGCACTTGGGACTATTTTTGGTCTTCCTCCCTCTAATACTGATGCAGCACTGTTTGATGTGCCAAGATCTATACCTAATATTTTACTCATTTAAATCTACCTCCTCATTTTTTCCAATACAGACACAAGCGTGTCTTATTATTTCTCCATTTAATAAATATCCTTTTTTCAAAACTTTTGTAATTTCTCCATCTTTTCCTTTTTCGTACATTAAAGCTTCATGTTTATATGGATCAAATTCTTTACATTCTATTTCTTCTAATCCTCTTTTTTTCAAATTTAATAAAAGTTTTTCATGAATCATTTCTAATCCTTTTAATATTTTTTCATTATTTTTATCTTCTTTAATATGTTTCATTGATTCTTCTAACTCATCTAAGAATTCTAATAAATCTAAAATTAATTCTTTATTTGCTGTTTTCTTTAATTTTTCTATTTCTTTATCTGTTCTTTTATGATAATTATCAAATTCTGCCTGTAATCTTAGAAATTTATCTTCTAATTCTTTTATCTCATTTTTTTCTTGATGTCCACACGAACAATCACAACAATTTGAACATTCACAAAGTTCATCATTTGATTTCAATTCTTCTTCTTTTTCTTTCATTTTCTTCACCTGCATTTAAAAATTCTTTATCCATTTTCCCGGCTATGTTCTCCAATTCTTCAAACATTTTTAACATTTTTTTTCTTCTATATTCAATATAATCTTCAATTAAATCAAATCTTAATTTATATTTTCCTTTTCTTTCTTCTAATAAATCTAATTCTCTTAATCTTTCCAAATGGTGTCTTACTGTTAAACGGTGTAAACCGCTTAACTTAGCTAATTCTGTGCTTCCAATCGGCTCCTCTCTTTTATTTAGTACAGATCTAAAAACTATAATTATAGTTCCGTCTGTATCTCTTTTTGATAGAAGTTTTGCTTTTTTGCAAAACTCCATAATTTCTTTTTGGTTCATATTCAATCAACTGTAATTTTCTGTTTTTCTTTTTTTGCACCTAGTTTTTTCTTTACTGTAATTTCTAAAACTCCATTTTTATATGTTGCTTCTATTTGACTTGAATCTGCATTTTCAGGTAATATAAAAGATCTTCTAAATCCATTATATGATCTTTCATATCTTAAATAACCTTCTGCTTCCCTTTTTATCTCTTCTTTTTTTTCAGTTTTTATTTCTAATTTATTTCCAATAACTTCTAATTCTATATCTTTTTTT
>JBAZFO010000064.1 GCA_041653315.1 Candidatus Micrarchaeia archaeon
CATATACTTTCTACTTTTTTATTCATAAATCCAATTATTATAATGAGATTTATAAATATAACGTGAATAAAATAATTAAAAAAAGAGGATTAAATGTTAGAAAAAAATATATACCTAATTTCAGATTTACATTTAGATCACACCAATATTATTAAATACTGTAAAAGACCATTTAAAACAGTTGAACAAATGAACAAAAAGATATTGGATAATTGGAATAATAAAATTAAAGAAGAAGATACCGTATATTTTATAGGAGATTTGACATTCGGAAGAGAAAGTAGTGGATTTGATTTTTGGGCTGAAAAATTAAAAGGAAAAATTATTTTTATTAAAGGAGGACATGATAAATCTAAAAAAATAAATTTTTTAAAACAAACAACATTAGATTATAAAAATATGGATTTTTTATTAATTCATAATCCAAAAGACAGTCCAAAAAACTGGAAAAATTGGATAATTCATGGTCACCACCATAATCATTATTTAGATACATTTCCATTTATTAATGGAAAAACAAAAACAATAAATGTAAGTAGTGAATTGATAGGTTATTCTCCTTTAAATATAAATAAATTATTTGAACTAGATTTTAAAAATATAATATATATGAAAAACATTTTCAGTAAACCAATTTACAAATAATAAATTTTATTTGGTCTTATCTTCCATTTTTTATCTCCTTTTTTTAATCCTTTAATTGAACTATAATATAATTTTTTATTTTTTTCAAGATAGTGGTAAAGTTTACTACTATTTGTGATAAAACCAATAAGTTTGATAATCTTAATACTTTCATACTTAATTGCATAATCTTCTAATTTTTTTTGATTAAATTTTAAATCTTTTAAAATATCTACAACAGAATCCAAACCTCCTAAATACTCTGGATATTCTAAAGCATCAATAATTGTACGTTCTTTATCAGATATTGGAAACTTAGTATTGGAAAAACCAAATAATCTACTTTTTTTGATTTTTATAAATTTAAACGAATTGTTTAATATTTTTTTATCAAAAGAATATTTTGAATTAAATATTATTAATTTTACTGGAATTTGATTTGAAAAATTATGTAAATTAAAAGCTGTGCCTAAACCAAAATAGTATTTATTATTTTCCATTAAAAAATTTACTATTTCTAATTCATTAGGCGCCCAGTCTTTATTAATTGCACGTATTGGTACTACTACATACTTGTTTCTCATTATTTTTATTAATCTCTGTTTTTTTATCATCCCATAAATAAGCTTATTTCTATCCTTTACCTTGATATGATCCCAAATATACTCCTCAATTTCTTTTCTAGTAACAAAAACTTTTTCTTTAAATTCTAAAATGCTAAGTAATTTTTCTTGATTTGGACTTAATCCTTCTTTTTTTTTCATTTTAGATAACACCACAATATAGGTAATTATCTAAAACAAAATATATAAAGCTTTCTATACCTTATTTGAAGATAAATACTGTTATTTATCTATAAATTTGGGTATTCCTATCATATATGGAACTTTTCTTCCAAATTTCTCATTTTGATCATATTTTATATTATCATATCCATACGAAGATTTTCCAATTAATTTTAATTTAATATTATCCTCGCTATAGTATAAAGAGGTAGACCCTCCCCCATCTAAATTTAAAGCAAATACAAAACCTAAATCTTTTATTTGTTCAGCAAATTCTTGTAAACTTATCTTTTGGTCTGTTGCTACTACCATTGCTTTTTGATGTTTATCCCAACCCATACATAATTTAGATGATCTAAAAGTACTATTTAATCCATCTACTACTTGTTCATTCACTATTAATCTTGGACCTGCTTCTATTGCTAAATGTATTTGCGGCTGTCTTCTTGGCATTATCTCATTATATTTTCTTATTTTCATATCTCCATTATTTAAAATAAAAAAAGTATAAGCCCATTCTTTTTCTAATGGAACAGGTTCAATTACTTTTGTTCTATATACTATTCTTCCAGTTATTGTAAAATGATTTGAAGGTCTATTATATTCAAAAAATACGTTGTTAAAACCTAATCTTAAATTTAAATCTTGTGTTTCTTCAATTACTGTTTTTCCTTTTGGTAAAAAATTATATAATCTAAAATATAATGGATTTATATCCCTAACAATTGCTAAATCATTTTGTTTTTCCAGATACACAATTTAATAAGCTGTTTTATATTTTTAAGGCTTGTGTATTATCAAACCCATTTGTAAATTTGCGGTTTTATTTTTATTAACTCAAAATTAAGGATAAATTGTAAACTGTAGTTTACAAAAAAGTAGTTAAATTGTAAACTCTGGTTTACAAAGTACTTAAAAACAGCCTTTTTTTAATAAGAATGTAAACTGTAGTTTACAAAAAAGTAAAAAAATCGAATATATTGTAAATTCTAATTTACAAAATACATAATCAGCTTTTTAAATATTAAGAAGAAAAGAGATATATGGATAAATCTTATAAAATAAATACAATTTTGATATTTTCTTTGTTTTTAATACTATTAATTAATCTTAATTTTCAATTATTAGATTCTGAATGGACTTTATTGCTTTTTTTAATTCCTATGATAATATTTTATTTTTTAAGAATAGATTCTAGATTTTTTATTATTTTTGCTATTTTTTTCTTGATATATTCTGCTATTACTTTGGCTTTCTTAGATAATAAGGATTATGCTAATTTAATTGCTATAAATGCATATTATGGATTAGTTGCTGGAGTTGTTTTACAATTAATAGAATATGTCAAAAAAAGAGATAATTTATTTTATGTTAAAGAAATGGGGTTTATATTGTTTAATTTACCAAAAAATAACATTAGATTACCAAAAAGCAATATACAATTATCTAAAACTCCTGTTTTTGTACCTGTTCATTATAATAAACCCTTAAATCTATCTTTATTTTTGAAAAATAATATCAAATCAATTTTGGCAATGACTTTGGTTTTTGCTGTTTTTGAGATAATAACTGGATATTTATATTTAACTAAACAAACAGCTTTTACAAATTATGATATTCTATTCTTTTTATCCTCTTTACTATTTTTTCCTTTTTTAATCATTTCTCTAATCTCCTTGATACTAAAAAGAAAACACTAAGAGATAAATATTTAATTTAAAGTTAAGTATTTTCTTAAAATTACTTAACCTAGGTTAAGTAGATTTTGATTTTTACTTAACTTGAGTTAAGTGAATTTTGAATTTCACTTAACTAAAAATATTTTGAAAATTCGTATTTAATATTTATATATTTTTTAAATTATATAAAATTTAACTTATTATGCTCCGGATGAAAAAGTGATTTCTCTTTATAATTACCTAATACTGTTCTTTTTGTTTTAGATTTACTCGCCTAAACAGTATTATCTAAAACAAAATATACAAAACTTCTGTCCTTTTTTATCGTTTTTTTGATCTCTAGGATAAAATTACATAAAGTTCTTTTATCCCATCTTTAATTATTCTTTCTTATCTTTTATCCTTTTTCTTTTTTCTGGAATATTAAGGTAATTTTCTTTTGAAACAATACTTTTACCTAATCTCTTTTCAATATCTTTTCTTGTTTTTCCTGCAACATCTCCGCCTTCTTTTGCATCTTTTTTCAATTTAATAAATCCTTTTGTATCTCTTTCACGTGTGAATCTAGTTGTAGTAGATTCACCCAACATAGTTAATATTAATTCTAAATCATCCATGTGATCTCTTAGATTTTCATTTTCTAATCCTTTGTGCTCTTTATATTCATTTGGCGTTAAATCAAAAGTTGCTTTTGATATTTCAGCTGTTAAAATCGCATATTCTCTTTTTGTTTTTACATCACGTTTATCCCACTCGTCAGTTAATTCTTGTCTTATTGCAATTCCCCTAACTCTTTTTTCAATCCAATTATCTGAATATCCTTTTAATTTATATGTTTGTTTCATTCTTTCTTGTGCCAATTCTGGGTTTTCTATTTCTTGTATTCTCTCGTATCCAACTTTAGCAAGCCATCTCTTAAATGGTTCTGCCTTTTTAGAAGGAATAGATTGGATTATACGAAACATAAATTTTGTATTAGCACAATCTGTAGTATACTTTTTCCCATCAGAAGATAATAATTTCAGTTGTACGATAAAATCGTACACCTCAAATCCCTCTTCTTTTAGTTTGGATTTTAGATCTGACCAATATCTTTTTGGAATTGTACTCTCTGTTAAAACTTCCAC
>JBAZFO010000065.1 GCA_041653315.1 Candidatus Micrarchaeia archaeon
TGTCAGGTTATGGAAATTTGGGTTTTAAATATAATATTACAGAATGCTCAAATTTAGGAATTACAGGTAATTTTTACCCAACTTATGACATATTTAATGGTAAAATAGGAGTTACTTTATTACCTTCTGTATCTTTTGAAACACCTAATTTTACTAGTGGATGGAATATGTATAATTTAAACAGACATGAATTATATATAACTACAAACACACAAAGAGTGAGAAATAGATTTAGTCTTGAATCAGATAAAAACGCATTAGAATTTGCAATAAATTCAAATATAACTTTTCTTGAAGATATTACCCTTGGGGTTGAAGGAAAGTATTCAATAAGAGAAAAAATTGGGTCTTGGGAAGGAAAAGGAATTGCTATTTTTGGCCCAATGGAATTAAATATAGAAATTACTAATATTGGAAATTTTGAATATAATTGGAATATAGACGCATTATACCCAATAAGATATTATAAAAATAAAAAAAATAGAATTACTGAACAGTAATTTTTCCGTTTTTACCTGTTGAAATTTGTAATTCTCCTCTAAATTCAGTTATCCAACCTTCTTCTATTTTTACGTTATCTCCTTCATTAACTTTATCAATATCATCTTCCCATAAAGTCAATTTTATTTCTCCATCTTCGCATTTTAATTTTGCAGATGCTACTCTTGTCTTTTTTCCAAATTTAGTAATTACTTCTCTTGCTTCTTCTTTTTCAATTATTTTTCCAACCAAAGTTGCATTTGAACCTGGGGATAAATCTTTTATTTTTGTCATAAATAACTCACCTTATATATATTCTTCTACCCTATAAACCCTGCCTCTGTACAATATTGATGATGGATCATCATAAAACCTTCTAGTATGCGAATAAACGCAATAATCAAAGGACCCTGCTGTACAAGACAAAGGATCTAAGATATAATACCCATTCTCATTTTTAAGAGCATTAAATCTATGGGCAGTATACGCATTATCATATGTGTAAATCTTTAAAAGGGTATAGTTTTGTTTAATATCTTTAATTTTTGAATTTAAATACAATATTTTGAATAAAGAAGCAGATTCTTTACAATTTATGTGGTCTCTAAAAGAGATTTCTATTGTTTTATAATATATATCTTCGATTCTGTTCATTTCTTTACTTGAATATAACTCTTCTTTTGAGATTTTATTTATTATTCTATAATCTTCAGCACTATATAATCTACTATTATTTAAATTAATAAAATCTACTTCTTTTGGAAAAGGATTAAATAATTTAAAATTTTCAATATGTCTTATTATTTTAACCTCCTCAAAATTACAATAATGAACAAAACCCATTAAACAATAAGGATTTTGCTCAATTAAACTTGTAGTGGTATAAATTACTTCAGTATATGTTGGATAGAATGCTTTTGTAAAAATATCATCTGAAGCAAATATAAAAACAGATAATAATAAAAGTATGAATATCTGTTTTTTTAATAATTTTCGTATTTCCATTGTATTTTTTATACTTTTTGGTGTTTTTATTATTATCTATAGCTCTTTAAAAGGAATTTTTCAAGTTCTATTGGATCTACACTTTCTAAAGTCTTAACTGCAAATGATAATTTTGACTCGCTTGTTGAATAAATATCAAAAAGAATATCTCCTTTCTTAACTTTATCTCCTGCTTCATGATGTAAAACTATACCTGCACCAACATCTCTTGGAGAACCAGCAGCTCTTGCAACTTTAGATAAAATTTTATTATCAATATGATTTATTCTTCCTGCTTTTGATGCTTCATATGAATATACATAATCACCAATTGGGAGGTCATTAATTTTTATATTTGCTTTTCCTCCTTGTGCACCAATTATCTCTCTAAATTTCTTTATTGCTTTTTCATTATTTATTAAATCTTCAGCTACAGCCGAACCTCTACCTTTCTCAACTTTTCCTGATAACTCCAATAAATTACCTGCTAAAACACAGCTTTTTTCTCTTAAATCTTGAGGCCCTTTACCTTCTAGTACTTCTAATACATCTTTACACTCTAATGCAGGCCCAATACCCCAACCAACTGGATCACTTCCATCTGTAATTATCACTTCAATTTCCATATTTAATTTTTTTCCAATATTAATAAAATCATCTGCTAAATCTTTTGCTGTTTGAACATCTTGGAACTTCGCTCCTCTTCCAATAGGTATATCAATAACAACATGGGTTGCATTTACTGCTTTTTTCTTTGCTAATACACTTGCTAACATTACTCCTTTTGGATCTAAACTTAAAGGATGTCTTATTTTTATTAATTTATCATCTGCTGCTGCTAGATTCATACCCCCTCCCCAGACTATTGAACCTTTAGTTTTAAGTACAATCTCTTTTAATTCATCCATTTTAATATCAACTGGCGCTAATACTTCCATAGTATCTGCTGTTCCAGATGCACTTGTAATAGCTCTTGATGAGCTTTTTGGAATATATAATCCTGCTGCTGCTATAATAGGTACAACAACCATTGTTGTTCTATTTCCGGCAATTCCTCCAACGCAGTGTTTGTCTAAAATTGGTTTTTTACCTAAATTTAAAGTATCTCCTGAATTCACTATACTATTTGTTAAAGCAACTGTTTCATCATCATTAATTCCTCGTATATACATTGCACTTATAAAAGCAGCTAATTCAATTTGACTTAATCTATTTGCCATTAAATCCTTAATTATTACTTCCATTTCATTATCAGTTAAAGTTTTACCATCTAATTTCTTTTTTATATAATCAATAGAAAAAGGCCTTTGTAAATGTTTTATATTAATTTTATCTCCTGATTTTGCTTTTAATACTTCTTCAACTTCTGCAAATAACCCTATTTCTCCTCTTTTTATTAAATTTTCACTTAAATCAAACATAGCAACTATTTCTTTATCTCCTTTTTGCAATACTCCCCTATATGCGGGATAAATATCATTTTCAAGTGCTTCTTGTGTATTTAAAACAGCGATTTTACCCCCTGATAATACATCAAATATTTTTGCTTTTGCAGACATTTCTTCAACAATAATTGATTTAGCATCTTTACCATTTTTATTATTTTTCATTTAAATCACCTAAATATCTGGTTTTAATTTTATTTTATTTTTAGCTTTTTTAACAAATTCTTTTGGCTTTAATAAACCTACTTCTGTAATAATCCCATTTATATTTGTGTAAGGAATTATATCAAATGCAGGGTTCAAGATTTTTACTCCTTTGAATTTTTTTGGATCTGCTACTTCTTTTATATCTCTCTGCTCGATTTCAATTTTTTTTCTTTTGTCATATTTATACAATTCAGTAAAAGAATAAATATCTACTTTACTTCTATTTTTTGCTAGTTCTGCTATCATTTTACTTCCTATTTTATTTGCTAAATTTCCATTTCTATCTACTGCATCAGCACCTATAAATACTTTATTTACTTTTTCTATTAAATTCGAAACATTTGAATCTACACTCATAGTTACATCTATTTTGTTTTTAGCTAAATCTCTTGCAGTATCATGACCTTGAAATCTTGGCCTTGATTCTGTATTATACACTTTAAATTTCTTTTTTTGCTTTTTAGCTAAAATTAAAGAATTTATTACAGAAGTTGAATGGCAATGTAATAAAATTACATCTCCATTTTTTACTAAACTGGAACCAAAAACAGCTAATTTATCTCTGTTATTTTCCAATTCGTCTAATACTTCATTTAATCTTATTTTAAGATATTCTTGGATTAATTCAATTGATTTCTTCTTTTTTATTAAATATTGAATTGAATCATAAGTTTCTTCTAAATAATTATCCAACATTGGAGAAGTTGCTCTTAAATTTGAAATATCTAAAGCTGTTTTTTTAGCATGCTCTTGAAATTTTTTAGGATTATTTGTTTTAAAAGTAGTCATTTCTAAGATAAATGCTCTAAATCCTTCTCTTGCTACTCTATGCGCACCTTGAATTTTAAGCGCTTTAATATCCTTACATATACTCTCTACTTTTTTATTCATAAAAAATCTATTATAATGAAATTTATAAATATAAC
>JBAZFO010000066.1 GCA_041653315.1 Candidatus Micrarchaeia archaeon
ATTTTTTTTATTTTTATCTCATTTGCAAAAATAGTTTTCAAAGTAGGAATCCATTCTTCTTTTATTTCTCCTTTGGCAGTTATACTTTTATATTTAAAAAGTAAAGGCACGTCATTTTTTAATAAAACACATGCCTCATCTGTTTCAACTATTTCTATTTTATCTTTTTTATTCAATAATTCAACTTTGTATTTATCTTGCATGTCTTGCGCTATTTTTTTAATTTCGCTTCCTCTTAAGAATTGTTTTTTCATTCTATCCAGCCTCCACCTAAAATTAAATCTTTTTTGAAAAATACTGCTAACTGACCTGGTGAAACTGCAAAAATTGGCTCATCAGAAACAACTTTCACACAATTTTCTTTTTTTGTATTTTTATGAATTTTTGTCTCTTGCACTTTGTTTTTTTGTGTAATAATTGGATAAACATATGCTTTGTGTGGTGTTTGTTTATTTCTTACAATTACTTCTGCGCGCATTGGTTTTTCTAATTTTTCGAAAGCAACCCAGTTAACTGCGCCTACATAAAATTCTTTTGTTTTTAATTCATCGCGCGTTCCTAATGTTAAAATATTATTTTTTGTATCTATTTTTTTAACATATAAAGAATTAGGCGCTGATACTCCTAATCCTTTTCTTTGGCCTAATGGATAATAAATATATCCTTTATGTTCTCCTAATATTTCTCCTTTTGTATTAATTATTTTACCTTTTCGCGCTTTTTTCTTTGATACTCTTTCAATAAAATCTCCTTTATCCTCATGTAAAAAACATAAATCCTGGCTTTCCTCTCTATTTTTTGAATGTAAATTATATTTTTCAGCTATTTTTCTTATTTCATCTTTTTTTATATTTCCTAATGGAAATATTGTTTTTTCTAATTGTTTTTGAGATAACATAGATAAAACAGAGGATTGATCTTTCTTAATATCTTTAGGCCTGTATACAAACCATCTTTTAGATTTGTTATCCCATTTTTTTATTGCATAATGGCCTGTTGCATAATAATCTGCTTTTAATTTATTTACAGCATATTCCTGTAATAAACCAAATTTAAGAAACATATTGCATGGAACACATGGATTAGGTGTTCTTCCTTTCCATGATTCATCTAAAAAATATTGAATAACTTTTTCTCTAAATTCTTTTGATAAATTTACAATTTCTAAAGGAATTTCTAATTGTTCAGCTATTTTTTGCGCATCTTCAATATCCTTCTTAGAATCTAAATAAGGAGATAAATCCATTATTAGTCCTTTTACATTAGCGCCTTTTTGTTTAAGTAATAAAGCTGCAACTGAGCTGTCTAAACCCCCACTTAAAGCTACTACTATGTTTTTTCCTTTATAATCCATAAAATCAAATATTTAATCAATTAAGAAACTTTTAAACTTTTGTATTAAGAAAACTATCAAAAATGATAGATAATTAAACAAAAACGTTTAATTTATTCTTTAATTTTAAACAATACATTTATAAACATAAAATAACATAATAAATCTAGTTGTAGGGGTAATTAATATGAATTTTGAAACATTAGATAAAAAAACAGATTCAAAAAATATTACAGAAAGACCAAATATGCCAATGCGATTTTTTAGAAAAGCAGTTTTAGTCAGCGCTTTAGTTATTGCAAGTACAGGTATTTTAGGAGGATGTGGAGATCATAAACAAGAAATAAAAATAGAACAAGAAAATGAAATAGATACAAAACAAGAAATTCTCAAAAGAGAGTTTGTATCAAAAATAGAATATGAAATTGAAAAGTTTAACAAAAGCGGACTTTATTCAACTGATATAATTGTTGCAACAAAGATAGGTGTACATGAAAAAAATGAAATAAAACATTACGTTTCAGATAAAATGTCCTCCAACTTTGACAAAATGATAGAAGAATCAGTTTTAGATTCTATAATAACAGAATTTACAAAAAAATACCCAAAACTAAAATTTAATAAAAAAATAGAATTTGGACATTGTTATGCACCATATATCCTAAATATATCTAATTAATTTTTTTCTTTTTTTAATCTTTTACTTTTTCTAATTTTAAAAATTCAATATTTAGGCGCACTCCAAAACCTGTTGCGCCTTTTAAACTTTTGTATTAAAATGTTTTTTATTTAATAAAATTGATTTATCACAAACATCAAGAAGATGATTAGACATAGAGAATTTAGAATTTCTTTTTTTGTCTGTGTAATAATATAAAATCACATTCATCCCTTTTTTTCTAAGATTCTCTAAAATAGGCACAAAATCAGTATCTGCAGTAATAATAATAACATTTTTATATTCTAAAAAGGATTCAAATAAATCCATAGTTAATAAAGTATCTACACCTTTTTGATGAAATATATCATTTATCTTTTGACACCTTCCTTCGCGTATAATAAGTTTATCTATCTTTTTTAAAGTAATTATAAACTTATCATATGATGCTTTTCTTATTCTTTCTTCTTCAGTAGGTTTTGCACTTTGAAACGGAGGAGCCGTATAAAAAAATATTTTATCACACCATAAATTATTCTCTTTTGCTAAATTAATAGAAAAATCTTGAATTCTTAATTTACAATTAAATTTTTTTAATATTAATTTAAGATAACCATTATCAATAAATATTGCTGTTTTTTCCATAATATTAATACATATAGAACAAAATAAAAACTAGAAGGATTATTGGGATCCAACTTAATGGACCCCAAAAACATCTAGCAACCCAATAGGATTACTAGGGATCATAGTGAATATTATAAGTTAGTTTATCTTTAAAAAACTTTCTATCATTAACTACTCTTTTAAAAACTCAATATTTAGGCGAACACCAAAACCTGTTGCGCCTTTATAGGCGTATGGTTTTTCTTTTTTATGAAATGCAGTTCCTGCAATATCAATATGCGCCCAGGGTGTTTTTTTAATGAAATTTTTCAAGAAAAATGCAGCTGTTATTGAACCTGCTTCTGGTTTTTTGCCGGTATTTCTTACATCTGCTATATCACTTTTAATTAAATCTTCATATTCTTCATCCATAGGCATTTGCCATATTCTTTCTAATGAATATTCACTTGCACATATAAGTTTTGAAATTAATTCAATATCTTCTGCAAATAAACCTGCATTTTCTACTCCTAATGCAGCAACCATAGCTCCTGTCAAAGTCGCATAATCAATAATATATTTTGGTGAATAATGCTTTTCAGCATAAGATAAACAATCTGCTAAAACTAATCTGCCTTCTGCATCTGTATTTAAAATTTCTATTGTTTTTCCATTATACGCTCTTAATATATCTCCTTGTTTATATGAATCTCCAGATAACATATTTTCAGCTAGCCCAATTATCCCTATAATATTTTTCTTTAATTTTAATTCTTTAGCAGCAAATAAAGTTCCAACAACAGTTGCTGCACCTGCCATATCTGACTTCATCTCTTCCATTCCTATTGAAGGTTTAATATTTAAACCACCAGAATCAAAAGTAACTCCTTTCCCAACAAAACAAATTGGTTTATCTTTTTTATTTCCTCCTAAATACTCTAAAATAATCATTTTTGGAGGATATTTACTCCCTCTTCCTACTGCTTCAATTGCTTCCATTCCTTTTTTCTTAAAATCTTTTATATCTAAAACTTTAGTTTTTATTTTTAATTTTTTAGCTTCATTTAAAATTTCTTTTGTTAATTTTTCTGGATTCTTTTCAGAAGGCGCCATGTTTACTAAATCTCTTACATATGAGTTATAATATGCAATTATATCTGCTTCATTCATTCCTTTTTCAACTTCTTTTTTATCCTCATCAAGACTTAATACTGAAATTCCTTCAAATTCTATTTCTTCTTTTTTTGATTTAAAAGAATAATCATAAACTGCAAAATCAGAGGCATAAACTAATTCATAGCCTACTTCAAAAGGTGTTAATATAGTCTCTAATGGATAGATAAATGCACATTCTTTAAATTTTGCTTTTTTAGCAAGTTGCGCTGATTTGCCAGCTAATGCATTAAGTGTT
>JBAZFO010000067.1 GCA_041653315.1 Candidatus Micrarchaeia archaeon
AATTGATAATTCTAATTTAAATATTGAAGAAACCGGAGAAATAATATTAAAAAAAATTAAAAACAAATTTAAATCTTAGGTTATTTAAATAATAGGTAATACTATGAAAAAAGAACTTTTAATTATATTAATCCTAATTTCTTTTGTATTTGTCTATGCAGAAGAATATGAACCAGAATTGAGAGTAGAAATAAAACCATATTGTTATGGGAGTAATGTTTTAATAAAAGTTGAAGAGTCCCACATAGATAAAAATGAGAATATTACTTGGTTGCCTTCTGCAAATGCTACTGTTCTTATAAAACATTTTGGTTATATAATTAAAAAAGAGATCACTAATGAAAATGGAACAATAAAATATAAATTTCCTTTAGCAAATATATATGGAATTGATGCAACAAAAGAAGATTATGAAGATTATTATAATAATGAGGTTCTTTTAAGGTCTTGTTTAATAACTCCTTATGAACCTCCAGAAATAGAACCATATATCCATATTCCCCCAATAGTTAATCCCCCAAAAATATTAACAATTGATTGGGTTCGTGTTGTAATGGTTTGGTAAGGATTTAAAATAATAATCAACTAATTAATTACGTGATTAAATGAAAATAGCTATTATAGGAGACACTCATTTTGGTTATAAAAGATTCCAAGAAGACAGCTTTTCCCAAGGGATAGATGCTTTATTATCTGCATATGATAAAGCAGATATGATAATTTTAGCGGGGGATATATTTGATACGAGAATACCTTCAATGGAAACAATAGGAGAAGCAGTAAGTATATTAGAACAATTAAGACATAAAACGTGGAATGTAAAATATAAAGAAGACAACAAAAAAATACCTATTGCAGCAATACATGGAACACACGAAAGAAGAGCAAAAGGAAGTTTAAACCCAATTCAATTATTAGGTAAAATGAATTATCTAATAGATGTTGATGAAAACCCTTCTATATTCGAGCTTAATGAAGAAAAAATATGTATTCAGGGGATGGGAGGAGTACCTGATGAGTTTGCTAAAAACACATTGAAATCATTGGATTTTAAACCAAAAGAAAATATGTTTAATATCCTAGTACTGCACCAATCTATACAAGAATATATGTATATTGGGGAGAAAACTTCTTCTTTAATATCTTTAAATGATTTGCCTAATGGCTTTGATTTATATATAAACGGCCATATCCATGATTATAAAACAGGTTTAAATGGAAAATTTATAATACCTGGAAGTACAGTAGTAACTCAATTAAAAGTTAATGAACAAGGAAATAAAGGATATGTTATCTATGATACTCTAACAAAAACACATGAATTTATCAATGTAAAAACACGGCCTTTTAAATTAAAGGAATTAGAATTTTCACAAGCTAGTGTAATAGAAATAGAAAATGAAATTAAAAAAATTATTGAAGATATCCTTAAAAATTCCCAAGAAAAACCAATTATTAAATTAAATCTAAAAGGAGATTTGAAAAAAGGATTAGAAACAAGAGACTTAGATCTATCCTTTCAAAAAGAATTCAAAGATAAATGTTTCTTATTTATATCTAATGAGTTAAATTCAGAAAATTTAAAGCAGAAAATAGAGAAAATAAGAGAACTGCGTGAACAAAAAAAATCCATTAAAGACTTTGGCGCTTCTATATTCGGAGAAAAACTAAAAGAAGCAGGAATAGAATTAAACAATCCAGGCGCTGTTTTAGATGAATTAATTGATAATCCAGATGAAATTATAGAAAAAATAAAACGCAAAGAAGAAAAATTATAAATTATACCTGCATTACTGCATTAAATAAAATCGGATCACATATTTTATATCCATCAAGTGTATTTTCAATAAAAGAGTACTTCGCTAATTCACTTAAAGCAAATGAAAAAGTATTAGAATTTATTTGTTTTTTATAATTTTTTTCAACTCTTAATTTTAATTCAGTCCAAGTAATGGGGGCGCTTGCATTTTGTAATATTAAAATATATAACCTTCTATCTTTTCGGTTTTTTAAAAAATTTTCAATTTCCCCAGCAACTATTTGAGATGCTAACTTAATTGTTTCTTTCAATGCATTTGGATCTTTAACAAATCCTTTTTTATACCCATATAAGGTCAACCACCCAACAAGCCCATCTAATTCATTAATCACTTCTTTTAATTCACGCGTAGAGATAGGTACATCAATTTGCTGGAACCCAGATTGTAAAAAAGAAAAGGATCCATTTTTATCAAATCTTTTCATTATTATTTTTGTTATATGTCTTCCATATAAAGGATGAGTTCCATCTTGTTCTCCTAAAATTTCTTCTACAAGTCCCACTTCACTGCCCGACAAAACAAAGGAAATTTTTGGTAATTTATCATAAAAATAAGAAAGAAGATCAGAAATAGACTTATTATCAATTCTCTGCACTTCATCAATAAATACAGTAATCCCCCCCAAACTTTCAATCTTTTTTTTAAGAGTAGTATACTCCAATGTATTAGTTGTTTTTATGCCTACCCCAAAACCAAAAGCAGAAACACTTAACCCCTCTATTCTTCCGAATATCTTTGATTTTTTTGTTTCTATCACTTCATTGATCATTAAAGGAATTTCTATTTTTGGATTTTGAATCATTCTCCCATCAATCCATAATTTTAAAGTTTTTGTTTCATGATATAATATATTTAATAAACTAGTTTTTCCTACTCTTCTAACACCTAACACTGCAATTATTGGATCTTTTCTTTTAATTGCATTTTTAAGTTCAAAATATTCATTCTCATGATTAAAAAAATCTTCTTTGTTTTCTTTTGGTGCGAGTTCAAAATACATATATTATTATACCACCAAAAAGCTTATAAAGGTTAAGTAAATTAGGTATTTTACTTAATCTAGGTTAAGTTCCAACTTAAGTTAGGTTAAGTTGAAAGTTTCAGAAGTAAAAATTAAAATTCACTTAATTAATTCATAAAAAAGAAAATATAAAATAATCCTGCGATTATCAAAACCAATAGTATAACTAATATATAATATAACCAATATTTTTGTAAATAATACGCGCGTTTGGAATTTACCATTTTAACATTAATATCTTCATTATCTACATCAGTTAATTTAGTTTGGATTTCTCTATTTTTTGGCATTTCTTCATACATCCCTGTTTCTTCTATATCGTCCTCTTTTTTATCTTCAACTTTTGTTTCTTTTTTATTTTCGACTTTGGTTTCTTTTTTTATTCTCCCAATTTTATTAAACCCGTTTTCAGTTAAAGTAAGATAAATTTCTAGAGATCTAATATAATAATCAATATATGCTTGTGTATATAATCTTTCTAAATGAAATGCTAAGTCTTCACTTCTTATATTAATATCCTCTTTTAAATCATTTAATTTTGATTTTCCAGATGAAATAGATTCTAAAATAGCAGTATCTAAATTATCTAATTCTTCTTTTGATTTTTTATCTG
>JBAZFO010000068.1 GCA_041653315.1 Candidatus Micrarchaeia archaeon
ATTTTTGCAGGGCTGGATAATCAATTGTATATAGCAGATACTGGAAATGACAGGATAGAAGTTTTTTATTCAAATTTAACATTTTTTCAAGATATTGGTAAAGGAAGAGGGGGAGTTTTATTAAATAAACCACAAGGAGTTTTTGTAAATGAAAAATTTGTTTTTGTAGCAGATACAGGCAATAATCGAGTTGTTGTTTTTGATCTTGAAGGAAATCCATTAGAAATTATTGACCCGCAAGAAGAAAATTATATTTTAGATGAACCAAAAGATGTGTTTTTTTACAATGATAAAATATATATTGTAGATTCTGGGAATAGTAGAGTTCAAATTTATAATTTTAATTTAGAATTGCCTAAAAACATTGTTTATGAAAAATTAATAAACGCAGAAGAAAAACTAGAAAATATAGAAAAAATAATTAATCAATCAGAGTTATTTGATATTAAAATAACCTCAGGTTTAGAAGAATATTATAAAGATGCTAATTTTAAATATCTAGAAAAAAATTATACTGCTGTTGAGGATTATTTAGATTTATTTGATAAATATTATTTTGAAGAGTTAGAGGAAATTAATACTGTATTAAAAAAGGAATTAGTTTCTTTAATAAATGAAACAGAGAATAAAATTAAAAAATATGAATTGCAGTTAAACTTATCTGATTCTTTAGTTGAATTAACACATGCTAGAGAATCATATAAAGAAGAGTTATATATTGATTCTTTAAATTCTTTATATCTAGCAAATCAAATACTTTTAGAAAATGATATTCCAATAAAAGTGATAATAGAAACCGATGATTTATTAAAAACTAGGATAGACCAAGCACAGGAGGATTTAGATAATTTAAAACAAAATGTTGAGATATATAAACAAAATATTCCATTTAATTCTTTAGATAATAAATTAGAAGTTGCTATCTCATATTTTAATATAGGAGATTTGGATAATTCTAATGAAACAATATCTTCTTTTGAAGTTGAATTTAATAATGTAGAAACACAATTTAATAATACAAAAAATTTAATAGACGAAACTCTTGCTTTAATCAAACAAGCAGAAGAATTGAATAATTCTTTTTTTGAAAATGAGATAAACAGAGCAAAAAGTATTGTTTATGAGGATCCAGAAGAAGCAAAACAAATAATAGAAAAAATACTTGAAAAATCTTCAGCAAATCCAATAGTCAGTTTAATATTAATTATCATTATATTAGGTATTTTAGCTGTTTTAATTAAAAAAGTAGTTAAAAAAACTTCAAAAAAAGCTTAACTATTAAAATCTTCTTTTCTTTATTTTTATATGGCAGTTTTATTAATGATTTTAGATGGCTTGGGTGGAAAATCAAATAATAGTGCTTTATTAAATTCAAAACATCCAAATATGGATTATTTATTAAAAAATGGTACTTGTGGTTTATTACAGATTCATGAAGATAAAAGAATACCAGAAAGTGAGGATGCACACTTGCAGATTTTAGGTTATAATCCTAAAATTTATTTAAAAGGAAGAGGGCCATTAGAAGCATTAGGAGCAGGAATAAAATTATGTGAAGGAGATATTGCTTTTAGAGCTAATTTCTCAACCATAGCTAAAAATGGAGGGGTTTTAGATAGAAGAGCAGGAAGAATAAAAACAAAAGATGCTAAAAAACTTGAAAAAGTAATAAATTCAATTAAGATACCAAATGTTGAGATAATTTTTAAACAAACAGTAGATCATAGGGGGGTTTTAGTTTTAAGAGGTAAAGGATTATCTCATAAAATCTCTAATACAGATCCAGCACACCCAAAAGAAGGAGTGTTGGTTTCAGATTGGAAGAACAAAAAATATTTACAAAGTAAAGCCCTTAATAATTCTAAAGAAGCTAAAAAAACAGCAGATATTTTGAATAAATTTACAGAATTAAGTATTGAAAAACTTTCAAAAGTTCAATTTAATAAAAAAAGAGAACTGCCTGCTAATATTGTTTTAGTAAGAGGACCAGGTTATTATTGTCCAATTGCTTCAATAAAAGAAAGATTTGGGATGAACTCTGTTTGTATTGCAGGTGCTGCTTTGTATAAAGGGTGCGCTTGTTATACAGGTATGGATATTATTAATTTAAAGGGAGCTACTGGAGATGAAAATACTGATTTAAATGCAAAAGTAAAAGCTTCAATTAATGCCCTTAAAAAATATGATTTTGTTTTTTTACACATTAAAGCAACAGATGTATTTGGGCATGATAAAAATTGCATAAAAAAAGCTGAATTTATTGGAAAAATAGATAAAGCTATAAAACCTTTATTAAACTTAAAAAATACTCCAATAATAATAACTGGAGACCATTCAACTCCTTGTACAGTTGGTGAACATACAAATGACCCTGTTCCAATTTTAATTTATGCAAATGATATACCTAATGATAGAATAAAGGTATTTAACGAGAAAAACTGCGCAAAAGGAGGTCTTGGTTTAATTCAAGGTAGACATCTTATGCCTATAATAACCTATTTATTAGGGCTTTAATTTATTTTTGAATTAGATTTTAAGAAAAAAAAAGAGAATAAAAAATTTATTCTACGTTTGCTACTAATGTTGCTGCTACTGTTCTGTTTCCTGTAAATCCAATTGCTGCATCGCTTTTTAGATTGTATTTTATCCACATTTGTCCTCTTATTTGAGAACCTGGGGTTATTGATGCAATTATTGAACCATCACTTGGATTACATACTTGGATTGCATTTCCGATTCCATTAGTTGTTACTAATTCAGTAAATGTTGCTTGTTGTCTTGGAGCTAATTCAAGATAACCTGGCCCAAAAACACCACCTGCTGTTCTCCAGCAATTAGTGTGTATTTGATCTTTACTGCTTTGACCTTGTATTACCGCAACTTCTAAAATAGTAATAGGTTCACTTAATGAATGTTGAAACATTCCGTAAACATTTCCATTAATTCCTTTTACTACTGGTGTTACCTCATTACATACAAATCCTGCTTCTTCAAATAAACATGATGGAGTTCCTTTTACATATCCACCAAGAATTATTAATAACAATGCTAGGACAATTACAATTACTAATAATGCCCAACCATAAGTCATTAAATATTCCATGGCTGCCTGTCCTTTCTTATTTTTAATATCCATTTCTCAATCACCTCAATCTTCTAGAGATTAATAAAATTAAAAGCTTTAAATTTAAAAATGCTTTTATTGTTTTAGAATAAGTTTAATATAAGATTATCAAAAATTAAGAAAAATAAAAAAAAGAGAATAAAAATTTATTCTACGTTTGCTACTAATGTTGCTGCTACTGTTCTGTTTCCTGTAAATCCAATTGCTGCATCGCTTTTTAAGTTATATTCAACCCACATTTGTCCTCTTATTTGTGAGCCAGCAGA
>JBAZFO010000069.1 GCA_041653315.1 Candidatus Micrarchaeia archaeon
AGACGCTAAAACCAATCAAATTCTAAAAGATTTAATTCCATACTCAGAGGAAATTAAAGTAATATATTTGAAAGCAGGTAAATATGATAGGCCCGTTAGAATTGAATATTTCACTCCTAAAAATGAAGAGATGATGAGCTTGTGCGGTATAAATGATAAATATACATACCCGGCCATTCTAATTGATGTAGATCTTAGGGCCTTAATGGATGTTAGAGATGTTGAAAGAATATTGAAAGAAATTGAATTGTCACCTTATGTGGACAATAAACTTTTAAGAAGAAATATGAGGCCGTTCAGATAAAAAAGTATATAAACTTGTTTTATTTCCAATATGTGTTATGGTAAATAGTAATATTTCAATTGAAAAAAAAGATCAATCAAAAAACGGAAAATTTGATGCTCAAGGAATTAAAGATAAATATGAAAATGCACTTGAGAAAAATGAAATAAAGTTGTTAAGTAAAAAATTATTAATAGCAGTTCAAGAAAACAAAATTGAAGATGTAAAGGAGTTATTAAAATTAGGAGCGGATGTTAATACACAAGGAGACTTAGACAGGACTCCTCTCATGTGGGCAGTTAATGAAAACAATATTGAAATAGCCAAATTGTTAATAAAAAACAGCGCGGATTTAGATATTCAAGATAGATATGGTTGGACTGCTCTTACGAAAACTATAGGTAAAGATAATATTGAAATAACCAAATTATTAATAGAACATGGTGCTAAATTAGATATTCAAGACAGTGAAGGTAGAACTGTTCTCTTGTTAGCAGTTCTGAAAAACAATATTGAAATAACCAAATTATTAATAGAGAACAGTGCAGATTTAAATCTACAAGATAAAGATGGCTGGACTGCTCTCACGTGGGCTGCAGTTTTTAGTAACGGTAATACAGAAATAGCCAAAATGTTAATAGAAAAAGGTGCGAATTTAGATGTTCGAGATTGTGAAGGTAAAACCGCTCTCATGCGTGCAGTTAGAGTAGAAAAATGGAAAACAACTGCTCCCCCCTGTTGGATAGTTGAAGTAGAAAATATTCAAATAACAGATTTGTTAATAGAAAAAGGTGCTAAGTTAGATATTCAAGATAATGAAGGTAAAACTACTCTCATGTGGGCAGTTAATAAAAGTAATATTCAAATAACTGAATTGTTAATAGGAAAAGGCGCAAATTTAAATCTTCAAGATAAAAAAGGCAGGACTGCTCTGATATTGGCAGTTAACGAATACAAAATTAAAATGACCAAATTGTTAATAGAGAAAGGTGCTAAGTTAGAAGTTAAAGATAATGAAGGTTATACGGCCTTTAGTATTGCCAATGAAAAAAATTATATAGAAATAACAGCAGCATTACGTGAATCTAAATCTAAAAGTGTAAATTAATTTTTATTTTTATTATTTTAAAAATGAAAGTATTTCCTTTTCATTTATTTTTTCTAATGATTTAAATTCCAAAACACGCATTGTTTTACCACTTCCTTTCAACTTTTCAATTTGTTCCTTTGATAAATTCTTAATAGAAAAACCTAAATTGACATGATCTTTCAATGCTACAAAGTAACATTTCCCATCAAGGTAAGAGGGAACACCCCATTTCATATCTTCACTTGAATCGGGGTAATTCTTCAATATTATTTTCTTTAACTTAATACAAATTTCCTTTTGTGAACTTTTTTGTTTTGAAATGTATTCATCAATTTTGTTCATTCTTTCACCATTGCCTTTTTTCTTAATTCTTGTGGCATTTTCTCAATTGCATATCTTAAGGCCGTTCGGGGCATAACTTTTTTGTTTTTAATTACATAATTGAAAATGTCTTTTTGTTTTGTTCTACTCTCTTCTTTGAGTAACCAACCATAACCCTTTTGTACTAAATCTTCCTTGTCCATCATTAAAATGTCTGCTATTTCTAACGCTTCCTTGAAGAAAAGACCTCTCTTCGCAGGAACTATTAATGAAACTGCCGCTGCACGGCGCATCCACATGTTTTTAGATTTTGCCCATTTTTTTAAAATTGAAACTTGTTTGGGATACATTTCCATAAATTCTCCAATAGTATGATTACATAAAGTATCACAAGTAGCCCAATTTGTAACATAATTTTCTATCCACTTTTCAAATACAAAAATATCTTTTTCTTCAAATTGTTTGTGGACGTTATAGGACCAGTTACATGCTATAAATGATTCTTCCATGTACCCGGACTTAAATAACTCTTCACACAATTCAAAAATTTCTTTTTTTGTTTTGTCTTTTACTTCTGAATAATACTTTTTAGAAATTTGACTACATAATGAGGTTTTCATACCATAAACTTTGATTTTCTCTTTAAAGAAACGTTTTGAACTTTCTTTAAGCTTTTCGTCAGAATTGCTCTGAAGCTCTTTACGTAATGGAATTAAAATTGAATTCATATTTTTACCTCTATAAATTATTTCTAACAGAAGATATAATAATATAGAACTCAGACATATCTTTTTAAATGTTCTCGCTCTAAATATTAGTTGATAGCTCCACTCCGAGTGACGGCCTTAAGCCGTTAAAAAAAACGCCACCGCTGGTCCAAATGGGCCAGCCTAATTCTCTTTTATGTTATTATTCTAAAATTAATTTTCCAAAATGATCTTTAAATTCCTTTTCCAAACTTTTAGGTACAGGCATATAATCTTCACAATCAGGTTTAACTCCCTCTTTAAAAAATCCTTTACAACCTTTTTTCACACAAGATTCTGGAAGTTCTCCCTTCATTGTTTTCATATTTGTGGAACTCTTTGCCCACATACACATTTGAATTGTCATTTTTCATCCACTCTACTTATTTATTGTTTCCATAGTATTTATATGTTTCGTTTTGAAAAAACATAAAGGTATGAATTACAAGAAAAATATATATAAATAAGTAATTATTAAATAATATATGAAAAGATGTGCAGAATTAAAAAATATTAGTATTGAACTTGATAAAAAATTCAAACAATTTGTAAATAATTGTAGAGACCCTGAAGAGTATGACAAAAGAAAGGCCGAATTTATGAAGATAAAAACAAAAATAGGTCTCAGTGAACATCAAATGAGAGAACATTGTGTTAAAGAGAATTGTCCAAGTGATTTTTGTTTGAAATTATATGATGAAATAATGAAAGAAGTTCCTAAAATAGAATAAATATTATTCTCTTTTTTTACTTAGCAAAAAAACTATTCGAACCCCAATATAAATGAATATGTAAAATCAGATTGCCACTGCATGGGGGGAGGGGCATGCTTATTC
>JBAZFO010000070.1 GCA_041653315.1 Candidatus Micrarchaeia archaeon
TATCTGCTGAAGAATGCAGAAAAAAATTAAAGTCTAAAAATATTGGTGAAGTTTATACTGTTGATGCAACTTCAATTGCTTTAGAAAAAATTGGAAAACCAATTGTTAATACAGCAATGTTGGGTGCATTTGTTAATTTAGTTGACTGGGTAGATTCTCAATGTTTAGAAAAAGCAGTTAAAGAACATTTTGATGATGAAAAAATAGCAGATAAAAATATAGCTGCATTTAAAGGATGTTGTGAAATAGTTAAGGTGTAAAAATGGTAAAAGAAGATAAAAAAACAAAAGGAGAAAATAAAGGAAAGTTAAAAGTTCCTAAAGTTCCGCATTCAAAATGTGATACTGCTAAAGAAAATAAAACAGGCTCATGGAGAGATCAAAAACCTTCAATTGATTTATCAAAATGTATTAAATGCGGGCAATGTGCATTACATTGTCCAGATGGCGCGATTGAAATAGATGAAAAAGGCGCGCATATAAATTATGATTATTGTAAAGGATGTTTGATATGTGAAAGAATATGTCCTGTTAAAGCAATTTCACACAAAAAAGAAGATAAGTAAGCCTTTCTTTCTTTTGTAAAAGAAAGAAACCCTTGGGAAAGAAAGAAAACAAAGAAAAATAGAGAAAAGAAAAAATTAACGAAAAGAAAAAGAAAGAAAAGAAAATGAAAATTAAATAATTAAGGTGTAAAAATGGTAAAAACATTAGAAGGAAGTCATGCAATTGCAGAAGTTGTCGTTAATTGTGAAGCTGAAGTTTTAGCTTGTTATCCAATTACTCCTTCAACACATATTGCTGAAAAATTACAAAAGTTTTATGCAGATGGAAAAATACCTGAATATATTACTGTTGAACAAGAGTTTTCAGCTATTTCTGCATTAGCAGGTGCAAGTGCAGCAGGCGCAAGAACATTTACAACTACTTCATCACAAGGAGTAGCTTTAATGCATGAAGTTTTATATGCAACAGCAGGTATGAGACTTCCAATTGTAATGTGTGTTGCTAATAGATCTTTAAATTCGCCGTTAGGAATTTGGTGTGACCATCAAGATATAATGCCTGAAAGAGATTCAGGATGGATTATCTTAATGTGTGAAAGTAATCAAGAAGCAGTTGATACTTTACCTCAAGCATATAAAATAGCAGAATCTTTATTATTGCCTGTAATGGTTTGTATTGATGGTTTTTATTTAACACATGCAGTTGAACAGATTGATATACCTCAAAAAGAAATAATTCAAAAATTCTTACCTAAATTTAAACCAGAATTTAAACTAGATTCAGAAAATCCAGTTACATTGGGTATTTATTCAACACCTGAATTTTTACAGGATTTTAGAGAAGATATTGCTAAAGATGTTGATAATTCAAGAGAACCGATTAAAAAAACAGAAGAAGAATTTAGTAAAATTATAGGAAGAAAATATGGAAATGGGTTAATTGAAAATTATAAATGTGATGATGCTGAAAGAGTTATTATTGCAATGAGTTCTTTTTGCGGGAATATAAAAGAAGCAATTGATGAATTAAGAGAAAAAGGAGAAAAAGTAGGTTTATTAAGAATTAAATCTTTTAGACCTTTTCCTTATGAAGATGTGAGAAAGATTATTGAAGGAAAAAAACATATTGGTGTTTTTGACAGAGCAACTACGTTAGGAGGATATCCTCCATTATATACTGATGTTTTAGCATCTGTTTATGATTCTAAATTAGCAAAAAAAGTTTCAATATCTTCATTTATTGGAGGTATTGGAGGAAAAGATGTAACTGTGGAAGATGCTAAAAATATATTTAAAAGTTTAAAAAATAAAAAAATCAAAAGAGAGTTTGTTTAGAGGTTAAAAAAATGGTTGAATTTAAGAGAGAATGGGATATTTTCACATCAGGACATACAGCATGCGCAGGATGCGGTGCAGCTTTAGCTATAAGAACTATAATGCGCGCTATTGGTAAAGACTGTATTGTTGTTAATACTACTTCATGTTCCGAAATATTTTCAGCTTGTTTTCCAAGAAGTGCATGGAAAGTTCCTTATATTCATGTTACTTTTGAAAATGGAGCTTCAGTTGCTTCAGGTGTTTCAAGAGCATTAAAAGCGCAGGGAAACAATCATACAAAAGTAGTTGTTATTGCAGGAGACGGCGGAACAGCAGATATTGGTTTTGGAGCATTATCTGGTTCATGGGAAAGAAATGAAGATATTCTATATATTATGTATAATAATGGAGCTTATGAAAATACTGGAATACAAAGAAGTTCTCAAACACCTTTATATGCCTGGACTACTACTTCACAAATAGGAAAAGAAATTAGAGGAAAACAAGAACCTATTAAACCAATGGTTAAAATTGCAGCTGCACATGGAATACCTTATGCTGCATCTGCAAGTGCTGGGTATTTACTAGATTTAGAAAATAAAGTTAAAAAAGCTTTGAATATTCAAGGTTCAAGATTTATTGATGTTTTATCTCCATGTGTTCCTGGCTGGAAATATGATCCACAATTAACAGTTGAAGTAGCAAAATTAGCAGTTGAAACTGGGTTATGGAAATTAAATGAAATAGAAAATGGAGATATTCAAAATGAAAAAATAACAGTTCAGCCTAATTTTAAACCAGTTGAAGATTATTTAAAATTACAAGGTAGATTTAAACATCTAACTCCAGATGAAATTAAATATATTCAAGCGCGTGTGAATAAAGACTGGAAAAGATAATTAAAAAGTAAATATAGTTTGAAAATTATTTTTAATATGTAATTGATATTTATCTGGGATTTGTTTTTTATTATTTCCATAACCTTTAATCCAAAAATGTAAGAAAGCTTCTGCTAATTCTATTCTATTTTTTGCTTCTGATTCTGGAACGCAACATAACTCTAATATTTTTTTATAAATCTCCTTTCTTTTATCTAGAGTTTCATTAGTATATTTTTCAGTATTTATCAAATTAACAAGTAATTTAAAATCAGTTAAAGTTAGTTGTGGTAAATCTTCATCAGTCATAAGTTTACAATATGGGAATTCAGTATTTCTAATTTCTTCACCCATTAATTTATTATTTATATTATCTTCAATTTTATAAATAAAGATTTTGTTATTGTATTCAATTGTTTTATACTTTTTTGGGATATAATTCATACTATCACATAGTTTAATTATTCACGATAATATAATTAGTGCGACACGGGTTTATAATGGTTTTT
>JBAZFO010000071.1 GCA_041653315.1 Candidatus Micrarchaeia archaeon
AACCATAACTACTCCAGTTCCAAAATTTTTATCTACATCTTTATCTGGAATAAATTTTACTTTTTTACCAAAAGGAGTTTCAATTTCTTCATTTGCATATTTTGAATATCTTTTATCTTCTGGATGAAACAAAACTGCAACACATGCATGCAACATTTCAGGTCTAGTAGTTGCAACTAAAACATCATCTCCTTTACATTTGAATTTAAGATAATTCAAAGTTGTTGTTCTTTCAATATCATTTGTTTCTGCTTTTGCAATAGCTGAACCGCATCTTGGACACCAATGAATTGGGTGTTCCGCATTATATAAATCTCCCAATTCATACATATTTAAAAGAGATAATTGAACTTTTTTATGGTATTCTGGAGAAATTGTTTTATATTCATATCTCCAATCTGGAGAAAATCCTACTGAAATCATTTGTTTTTTCATTTTTTCAATCATTTCATTTGTCCATTCATGTGCATGCTGTAAAAATTCTTCCCTATTTTTTATCCCATATTTTTTTTCAATTTTAACTTCTGTTGGAAAACCTTGACAATCCCAACCTTGTGGATAATATACATTATATCCTTTCATTCTTTTATACCTTGCAATAAAATCAAAATAAGCATAACTTAAAATATGGCCCATATGAAGTTTTCCACTTGTAAATGGGGGTGGAGTATCCATAGAATAAATTGGTTTTTTTGATTCTTTACTTTCATCAAAATTGTAAACTTTATATTTTTCCCATTCTCTTTGCCACTTTTCTTCAATTTCTTTTGAATATTTATCATCAAACATATTAATCACATTTTATTTAATAATTATATATTCAAGAAGTTTTTAAAGTATTTGTTAGTATTTAACCAAATATTTCTAAACCTTTATTTTCCATTTTCATTATAGTATCTAATATTCTTCTCATCAAAGCCAATGTACTATCTTTATCTCCATTTTCATTAAATAAAAACCCAATATCATTTGGTACTGCATTAATTATTTCAAAACTTAATTTAAATAAACAATCATATTCTTCATAAGAAATAAGCATATTTTTTAACCCAGTAACTTGCCCCTCACAAAATACCTTTTTAAAAATAGTTTTATCAATTTTATTAGTTAAAACAAATCTTGAATAAATATATTTAAATCTAGTTAAAATATTTTTTAATTTTAAATTATACTCTTTAGTTCCAAAAAATTTAGTATTTTCTGAGCGTATATCCAATTTTAAAAAATCACTTGTAGTTAAAAAACCAGTATCACTAGTTAAATCATGAGTATACTTGGGTAATTGGGCATTTGAATTATCTAAAGAACTACTGAAATTAATTAAAGAATTATCATCTTCATTTAAAGAATTATCATCTTCATTTAAAGGATTAGTAAATTTGGTTAAAGTAATTCCATTAGTATCTAAGGGTATTTCATCAATTGGTGAAGATTTAATATTATTATCAATTAATGGAGAAACAATTTCTTTTATAACAAACTTTTCTTTTAAAATATCTACTATTACTCTATTATAAACACCCGCACTTATTGCTTGATGCATCTCTTCAATAATTTTTGATGAATTTTTAACAAAATTTTCACATTTACTTAAATCAGTTAAATTTATTAAAAAACTTTCTGAAGGTATTTCTAAATTACTTGGAATTTGTGTTTTATTTAATATTGAAAATAAAATCATCAGTTCATTATAATGAATCTTCTCTTCGTTTTGTGTTATGCCATACACATAATTTATCAAATTTGGTATTAGATACTCTTTTAATATTTCTATTGGTATTCTATTTCTTGTTTTTTCTTGCAAAACTTTTTCTAATAAATCAAAGGCAACTTTAGTTTCTTTGATTTTCATCTCTATATTAGATCCTCTAAAAAAAGGACTAATATTTGTAATTAACCTCATTTTACTTTTTGTTTTTTGTATCATATAAATCACTTAGTGTAAGAATATGTATTTTTGAGTTTATAAACGTATCCCAAACAAGATAAAAAGATTTTTAAATAATCTTTGTTTTAATTATTTGGTGATATTATATGAAAAAGATATACGGAATATTTGCATTTGCTGTATTTCTAATGTTATTTGGATGCACTCTTTTTGAAGATGCTTCAAAGGATTTAGAAAATAAAGCAAATACTAAAATACAAGATGAAACTGATAAAAATATAGAAACAAATGATGAAAAATTAGAATGTGAAAATAGATATTGGTTCGATGATGATTCTACTGAATGCGGATATAAAGAATTCTGTGGAATGTATATGTATCAAAGTTTAAGAACTTTTGATAATTTAGAAGATTGCGAAGAAGAATTAGCAGAAATTTTATCTGAAACTGAAGAAATCGGAGAAACATCTGAAGACTGTTTAGATATGGATGATGAAGAAAAATGGGATTGTTTAATTGAAAAAGCAGAAGAAGATAAAAATATGGCTATGTGTAATCAAATAACTATCAAAGATAAAAGAAGCACATGTATTAAAACAGTAGCACATATTCTTCATGATGTAAGTGTATGCGATGTGTTAACAGATAATGATGATAGATTATTCTGCCAAGTACATTCAAGTGCACAAACAACAGGGGGAATGATTTAAACTATAATTTATCTTGTTTTCCTTTTATTTCTTTTTCTCTTTTATTTATTTCTTTTGCAGTTATCAAACCAGTAAATGCAGCTCCATTTATCCCTCTTGAAACTCCTGCTCCATCACCGCATAAAAATAGATTTTTAATTTCTGATTCCATATTATTATTTACTGCTAGTCTTAATGAATAAAATTTTATTTCAGGAGCATATATTAAAGTAGAATCAGAATCAACACCAGGAATAACTTTTGCTAATTTTTCTAAACCTTCTTTTATATTTTCAACAATTCTTGATGGCAATGCCATTGAAATATCTCCAGGAGTAATTTCTGTTAATGTAGGCACAACATAACTTTTTTTTATTCTATCCCAATTAGATCTTCTTCCTCTTTTTAAATCTTTTAATCTTTGTACTATTGGTTTTCCTCCACCAATTTGTGTTGCTAATTCTGCAATTTTTTCTCCATACGAAATTGTGTCTTCAACAGGTTCTGTTAAATTAATTCTTACTAAAAATGCAAAATTTGTATTTTTAGATTTTTTAGTTTTCATTGCATGCCCATTAACACAAACAAATTTACCATAATTTTCCAAAGATACAAAACCA
>JBAZFO010000072.1 GCA_041653315.1 Candidatus Micrarchaeia archaeon
TGTTTCATCATTTTTTTCATTTGTCTTGGATCCATACCTCCTAACATCTCTCTCACCCTATTGTTTTTCAAAATGAATTACAGTATTTTTAACTTCTGTTTTATTTATTTGCACTTTTCTTATTGGTGTTATTTTTTTAAGCACTTGTTGTATTTGTACTGGGAATTTTCCAAATAAAATTGAATTCATTACTTCATCCAATGTTAATTCTTTTATCATTTCTTTAACTTGTGTATTAAAAGTATTTCTTAAAGCTGTTTTTGGTCTTTGAGCAATTTTATTTAAAGTAATTATTGAACCCTTTACTCTAATTTTATTTCCATCTTTTGTTTCTGCATCAACTACTTTATCAACTACAGATCTTCTTCTTCTTGCTAATGTTTTAACAAAAGATTGATCAACTTCATGTCCAATAACTCTTGTAAATGCAGTTGTACCTTTTACTTCTACAATTCTGAAATTAACTCTTGTATTAATTCCTACTGCGCCCACTTTTCCACCAACAATAAATAAAGGTACTTTTATTATTTTGTTCAATAGATTCTTAGGATCAGATGCAGGAATTTCTCCTAATTCTTTATTTTCATAAAGTTCAGGAGCTAATACCCTATACCAAGATTTTAACTTCCATTTATCAATTGTTTTTCTTACTGTTTTTTTCTTAGCCATAAATATCACCTTACTTTACAATTAATGCTGCAGTATCTGGATCATATTTCCAATCTGCTGGCAATTTGCCTTTATCTGTATAATATCTTGCTAATCTTCTGATTTTAGATTCAACATGTATTAATTTTGTTTTATTGTGTGTATCTCTATTGTTAGTAGCTAAATGTTTTCGCATTTTAACTGCTCTTTTAATTAAAGTTAAAATATCATCTGGATAATCAATTTTTATTCCATTCTCTTTTAATATATCTGTTAAAGTTTTATTACAAACTGCTCTTACACTTGGAACTTGATGTTCTTTTTTTAAGATTAATCCAATTGCAGTTGCATTATTTCCTTCTTTTGCTAATTTCAAAATTATTTTTTCTATTTCATCTGGTTTCATTGTATTTGCAGGTAATTCTTTTCCTACAATTCTTTTAGAACCAGATTTTCCTCCTTTTTTTGAGTGCAATCTAGCCATATTTTATTCACCTTTTTATCTTTCTTTAATCTATTTGTTTTTCTTTCTTTTGATTAATATTTTCTTTCTTTTTCTAAAAGAAAGAAAAGATTATGCCGGAGAATGTTTTGCCGAAACAATCACATTTCCCAAATAGTAATCATTATTATTTATACAACTATTTATAAAGTTATTTAATTTGTATTCAGTATAGAGAATTAATTTAAAACTTCATAAAATAATATTTAGAAGGAAGAAGTTATAAAATTATGTAATTATTTTTCAAATTTAAATATAAAGTGATTTTAGTTCTAGAATTTATTTTTATATATATTTTTCCTGTGTGCAACAAATAAAACTAAAATAGTTATTTCCTTTTCATTAATATCTATTATTGCTCTATAATCTCCTATGCGAACTCTAAAAAAATTAGTACCAACAACCCTCCTTACATAATTATGGGGATTTATAGATATTCTTTTTAAAACAGAAATTACACGTATTTGAATATTTTTTGGTAATTTTTTTAATTGATCTTCTGCTTTTTTAGTAAAAACTATATTAAATATATTATATATCAAAATCCCAACTCTTTTTCAATTTGTTCAATGGATTTAACCTTACCTTTTTTTGCTTCTTTTATTGCTTCAATTATCTCTTTTTTAATATTTTCTGAAAGTTCTAATGTATCTTCTAATAAATCTTCTATTAACTCGTTATAGGTTTCGCTTTCATACATTTTTCTATTCTTAAGTTTTTTAAGAAGTTCTACTTCAATTTGTATTGTTGTATTTACCATAGTATATTATAGTATATTATAGTTTAAATAACTTTCGGTTGATGACATTTAAATTAAATAATTTTTAATAAAAATTAGAAAACAAAAAATTACTTTTCAATTTGAATTGATAAATCACCTTGTATTGTTTCTATTGTTTTTATGTTTCCTGTATTTATCAGTTCATCTTTTATGTCTTCAATATCTAGATATGTCGAAATTATTGCTTTTTTAATATCATCTTTCATAGACATATTGTTTTGCGCTCTATATTGTCTTATTTTAGAAATTAATTCATTTAAAATTTGCGCTTTTTCTTCAGCTTTTATATTTGACCATTGTGTGTATGGTTCAGGCCAAGAGGAATTAACAATAAAATCAGTTGGGTCTGGATAAAATATTTGATAAATCTCTTCAGTAATATGCGGAATAAAAGGACTTAACATTTTTGAAATATTTAATAAAATATTGTATAATGTATATTGCGCTGCTTTTTTACTTTTTTTATTTTCTTCACTATCACCATATAAACGATATTTTACATATTCTAAATAATAATCACAAACTTCATGCCATACAAAATCATGCAAACCTTTTATTGCATGATGATACTCAAAATTATCAAATAAATTTGTAGTATCAATAATTAAAGAATACATTTTATTTAATATCCATTTATCAACTACTCTTAAATTATCAAAATCTGCATCATCATATTCATAATCTCTTAAATTCAATTCAATAAATCTTGCTGTGTTCCATAATTTATTTAAAAACGATTTTCCAAATTTAATATCTTTGTATGAAAAAGGCCTATCTTTTGCCATTGCACCTGATAATGCAGCCCATTGTCTTAGTGCATCTGCAGAATATTCTTCTAAAACTTCTTCTGGCTGGATTTCATTATTTAAACTTTTACTCATTTTTTTACCATCAGGAGCTAAAACATTACCATTTAATAAAATCTCATTAAACGGAATTTTACCTGTTAATCTTTTACATCTATGTAATGTATAATACGCCCAGGTTCTAATAATTTCAACTCCTTGAGGCCTTAGATCACATGGATAAATTTTATTAAAAAATTCTTCATCTTCTTCCCATTTAGAAACTATCAAAGGCGAAATTGAAGAGTCAACCCAGCAGTCACATACTGAATTTTCACCAATCATTTTTTCTCCGCAATTTGGACAATTTTTATCTTTTGATCTTGGATCAACTGGTAATTCTTTTTCTTCTGCAGGAACCCATATTTTGCATTTTTCACAATACCAAAAAGGAATAGGA
>JBAZFO010000073.1 GCA_041653315.1 Candidatus Micrarchaeia archaeon
GTTTTTGCAGATACTCCGCAATCAATATGGTCTCCAATTTTTAATCCTTCTGTTGCAGGTAAAACTGAAATATCTCCATTTTCAAATAATATTTCCATTAATAATGATTGATGTCCTGGGTCATCTAAAAATCCAATTATTTCTCCCCTTATTGAAGATTCTTTTTCAAGAGCATCATAATTTCTAAATCCTGTTCTTGCTTTAAATCTATGACTTGGTGCTTTGTATGCTGGACTTCCTTTCCCTCTTTTTTGTTGTGTTAGTCGTTTACCCATATATTACACCATCTTTAATTTAGCAGCTATATCATCTGCTCTGAATTTTTCATTTAATTTAATAAATGCTTTTTTCTCTCCTTTTATTGAATGTAAAACATTTACTTTATCAACTTTTACCCCATACATTTCTTCAATCTCTTTTTTTATTTGTTCTTTTGTTGCATCTTTATCTACGACAAAAGTTAATATATTTTGAACTTCCATCAAGCCAACGGCTTTTTCTGTTGATATTACATATTTTAAACATTCCATAAATATCACATTTTTTCTAATTCTTTTAATGCATTTTCTGTATAGCAAGTTAATCTTCCAGGAGTTGTTCCTGGTGCTAATAATTCTACTGTTAATTTATTTGCTGATACTACATCTAATCCAGAAATATTTTTTGCAGAATTTAATAATTTTGAATCATCAGACACAACAATCAAAGCAGTTTTTGGAATCTTTTTTCCTCCTTTTCTTGTTGTTCTTCTTTTTGTGTTTTTACCTCTCTTTAAATCTTCTTCACATATAATATTTAGTATACTATTAATTTCTTTTGTTTTTTTAATATTTTCAAATGCAGCATCTAATATTATTGGTGCGATTTCTGTTTTATGTCCTCTTTCTTTAACAATTTCTAATTGGGCAGTTGCAGCTATTGCACTTTTTAATGCTTTTTGATATTCTTTTTTATTCATTCTTTCAACTATTACTTTTTCTGTTTTTGGGGGATGAGCTCTTCTTCCTCCTTTTGAAAATGGAACTACTTTAACTGCTCCCCATTTTCCTTTTGGTCTAATTTCTCTTGGAAGCATTGCTTGTCCTCTATTTTTTAATGAACCATAAGCTTCTTTTCTTCCTCTATATCTTGCAGAAGTTTCTAATCCAGCCCATTTATAATTTCCTTTTGGTTGGAATTTTTTTGATTGTTCAGATAAAACTGCTCTTTTAATTAAGTCTTTTCTAACTTTTTCTTTAAAGACCTTTGGCAGTTCAACTTCTTTAATTTTTTTACCATCAATTCCAAACATATTTGCTTTCATTAATTTTCACCTATTGTTGTGATTTTTGAGATATATATGAGATATTTGGTGCAATCATTGGTGCATCTTTTTTTCTCACAGATTTTCTTAATCTTATTAATCTTTTTTTAGGTCCAGCTGTGGATCCTTTTAATATAATATAATCATTATTAATAATACCATAATTAACAAACCCCCCTTTTGGGATTATTTTTGTTGAATCTTCTTGTTTTCCAATTTTTATTATTCTTTTATTTATTTCAGTTCTTTTGTGGTATCCGGTTTGTCCAGCTCTTGGTACAGTATAAGTTACAAATCCCATACCCATTGTACCCAAAGGACCACCATGTCTTCTCTTTGCTGTTTGTTTTCTATTTCTTAATCTAACACCAAATCTTTTAACAACACCTTGCCATCCTTTTCCTTTTGTAATTGCTACTATATCTACAATTTCTCCATCTTTAAAAACTTCATTAGCTTTCAATTGTTTTCCTAAAATACTTTGTATATATTCTAATTTTTTATTTTTGTCTTCTCCCCCTAATCCAATCTCCATTCTTTCTAATTTTTTCTTTCCTATAGAGCTTACAGAATTAGGGTCAACAAAAACTAATACAGATACATCATCAAAATCAGAAGGAATTTCTTGTTTTTTCTTTTCCTTTATTCTTTTATTAAATTTCAATTTTTTTAAGATATTTTCGTCTTCAGTTAAAAAATCAGAAACAACATTTTCATTTTTATAAAATCTCATCGCAAAAACAGTTATTGGTGGTGTTTCAATAATTGTTACTGGGGTAAATACTTCTTTTCCTTTTTTATGTGATTTAGTATCATCTATATATAATATATGAGTCATACCTGCTTTATACCCTGCAAATCCAAGTAATTTTACTTCATCAATCTTTGGCCATGCGTTAACACTAGGCATTTGTCTTTCTGAACGTTTTCTTGGCCTGAAGGCCATAGAACCTTTTCTTGGTCTGTTATGTTTAGCCATTTAATTAACTCCTAAAAATTGAATAAGTTTCAATTTTGGAAATGATTCAACCGCTAAAACCTCTTTTTCAGAGGTAAAATTGCGACGAGTGTCACTCCCTGTCTAATAAAACAAGGAGAAGTAGATTTTATATATACATAACCATTTAAATAACTTTCTATTTCTTTTTAAAATTTGGATACGCAAAGATATTTAAATATTAATTAAAAAATTTTTTTTATGGTAACAAAAAAAACAAAAAGAAAAAATAATGTAAAAAAAGCACCAGTATTGCCTTTAGGACAATTTGAAATGCTTAAACGAGAAGTTGTTTTAGCAGGTTTTTTTGTAATGGCCACAGGATTAATTTGGTTTTTTACTTCAGCAGGTTATTTTGATATAACTGGGTTTGAAGTAGCAGGACCATTTATAATAATAGTATTGGGTTTCTTAATTGCAATTTCTAGTGCTAAAAAATAAAATCAGGTGTTGTTATGAAGAAAGTTTTGATATGCGATAACTTAAAGAAAGCGGAGCTTAAAAATATTTTAGAAGCAGATCCATATGATGAAATAAATTTTTCCAAATTAGGATTTACTTTAAGAGAAGGTTCAGATTTTAATTTAGAAAAGAAAACAATAGTTGTAATAAATTATTTTGATGAAAAAGAAGAAAAATTTATTCTTGAAAAATTAAAAGATGTTTGTGAAGAAGTAAAAGAAGATAAAGCGCGAGAAATAATTAAAAAAATAGAAGATGATGAAAGCGCAGCGCAATCTGGTTTTGGTTCAATTTTTGGCTAATAACTTTTTTCTTTTTCTTTA
>JBAZFO010000074.1 GCA_041653315.1 Candidatus Micrarchaeia archaeon
CAGCAAACGGGGAATTAAAAGAGTATAATCCTGAATTGATTAAATCTTTTGAAGAACTAAGGCCTGTTAAGGTATTGATTAGTTTTGCTGATAAGTTTAGCAAAGTTTTCAAGGAAATGAATGCTAGTGTAATAATAAGAACTAATTATAACAGGTTTATTGATTTTATTCGCTTTAATGCTGTAATTTTTCAAAACCAAAGGGAATGGTTAGATACTAACACTATTTTTGCGCAAGCAGAGGATTATGATAAAGCGGTGGAATGGTTTACTCACTTGTTCAAGAATCAGTGCTTATTGCCAATTACTAAGGATCAGCAGAAGTTAATCCAAATAGTTTGGGATTTAAAACAAGCAACAACTGAAGAAATAATCTCACAGGCTACTTTTGCAGGAAGATCATGGATTTACATTAATTTGAATGTATTAACAGATAAAGGATTCTTAGAAAAAACAAGAATAGAAGATGAATCAGGCTTCTCAAAAAAGAAACTAGACTCATATATAGCAACAGGGCAAATTAAGATAAAACTGCCTTACTGGTGCGATTTAGAGTAATTGGAATAATCCAAGTTTTTATTTTATATATTACTTTGAAACTATTAATAATTCTATGGATAAAGAACTTGAACGATTCTTCGAACCATGGGAATTAAAAATCCTAGAGATAATAGAAGAAGCTAAAAAAGAGAAAGAAGAAAAGAAAAAAGAATAAAATTATTAGATATTTGATTATTTAGTTATTATTAATACTATTTCTCCTGCTTGTGTTAGTTTTTTGTTTAAAATAAATCCATATTCTGTTAATATTTTTCTTTGATAATAAAAAGATGAATGGCTTAATGGATGAGTTTTTTCTGGATTTCTTGAATGTTCTAAAACTTCTTTTTGATTTTTAGTTAATTTAATTTTTAAATTTGGCATTCTATCAATTTTTCCAGTTTTTTGATTGTAATATCCAATTAATTCAATATTTTTATTATTAAATGCAGCATAATTCATTCCAAAACATCTTGTTTTTAATCCACTAGAGATATCAATAATAATTCTATCATTAATGTGGGTTTTTATTATTTGTAAACATTTTTTACAATTATTAACTGGATCAATTTCACATTCAATAAATTCATAATCAATTAAATCTTTGTTCCATTCTTGTTTTACTTTATTTATTGCATATGATTGAGTTGAATCTTTTTCAAAATCAACAAAAAAATAAATTTTATCTGGTTTTCCTCCTAAATTGGCATCAAAGAAATTCTTGAAAGTATTGTAACTGTAAAAGCTGGATATTAATATTAATTTACTCATAAGTATAATTATTTCGAATAAATTCTTAAATTTATTGGATTATATCAAAAATATTGTACTAGTCCAATTTTTATTGGATATTGTTTATATTTGATTATAACATTAATTTAATATGGTAATTTATAGAAAAGTAAAACGAGCAGTAGATGGAGACACATTAGAGACATACAGAAAATTTAATGGAACTAATTATATTAGATTAAATGGAATTAATACTCCTGAAAAAGGTCAAAGAGGATATTTAATTGCAAAAAGAAAAATGCAAAGAGTTGAAAATAAAGTAATAACAGTTACTCCAAAAGCAAGAGATAAATATGGTAGAATTGTTGCTGATGTTAGATATAAGAGGAAAAAAGTAAGATGATTGAATTTTTAGCAGGAATAGGATTTTTTATTATAGGTTGGGGAGCTGTAGCTTTAATATTTAGTATATTTACTGGAATAAGTTTCCAAATTTCTGCAATTATTGGATTAATAGTAACATTATTAGTTGGTGGTTTAATAAAAGGAAATATTAATTTAAACTTAAACAGGTGAAAAAATGTCAAATAGTATAAAACACATAGGTATTGGAGCTTTAGCAACAGGTGTAGCTTATTTAATTAAAGAAAAAAATTTAAATAGAATACCTAATAAAGAAGAATTTGTTGCTGCTTTATTAATAGGTGTGGGAATGGGAATATTGCCTGATATATTAGAACCTGCAAATAGTCCACAACACAGAAATTTTTTTCATAGTATCGCAATGGCATTTATTACTTTAAGATTAAAAAATGAAAAGTATCAAGAACTTTTGGATTTGTCAAAGTATGGATACTTATCACATTTAATTTTAGATGCGACAACTCCTGCGAGTTTACCTTTAATATGAGATGATAAAATGGTTAAAATTTATGAAGAAGAAATGAATGAAAATTTTGAAGGAACAATTATAGATATTGAAACAATTGGACTTTTTGATAGAAATTTCAAAGATTCAAGACAATATAAACAAATAAAAACAGTTATTTTTGGATTTGTTAATAAAAATAAATTGGGCATTTATTCAGTTGATGAAGATAATAATGAAAAATTATTAGAAGAAGTTAATAAAATTTTAAATATTTTAGAAAAACCTTTTTATGCTTTTAATTCTGATTTTGAAAGAGGAGTTTTATTTCATAATTTAAACAAAGAAGTTGCATTTGAAAGAGAGTTGAACAAAGAAAAATATGAGTCTAAAAAAAATGCAGAAAAAGAATTAAATATACCTCAATATGATGACCCTTTTAATGGAGAAGGAATACTTTGTGTAACCAATTGGTTAAAAGGTGATAAAGAAAAATGCATTAAACATAATAGGAGTTGTTTACTAAAAGAAAAAGATATTTTTTTGAAAAGAGGATTCAGAATTCCTGATAAATTAATATTAAATAATGAATAATGTTAAAATTGAAAATTAATTAATTTGTTTTTTATTTCTATTAATAGAAAATTCAGGAAACGTTTTTTAATCCTGCCTGGCTAGTTTTTTCTTAGAAGTTTGCAAGGGAAACATTGCGAGCGGGCTTTCACCGAATGCTTTAGTGGGAGATGACAGGATAAGTGTCCGTAATCTCT
>JBAZFO010000075.1 GCA_041653315.1 Candidatus Micrarchaeia archaeon
ACTGGAATACCAACCTCAGAAAAAGAAGGAGAAAAAGGACCAAAAAGATATTTATATCGTTTTAATAGGAATTCAGCAGTAAGCGCGCTTGTTCGTAGGCTCATCGGCTGCTGCAGCAGGGTCTATCTCTGCATCTGCGGCATTCCGCGTGGGGTGTTAGCTGAAGAAAGACGCTAAGAAGAAAAATTAAAGCAAAAGGAGAGATTATAAATCTTCAGTATTAATATTAAAATGCCTTGTTAGCCCAAGGCCACATGCCAGCTTATAGGACTGAATTATTTAGTTTTTTAATTCAGGCATAAAATACATCTGCAACAGATAGTAGCGCAGTTTGTGAAACCTGAAGCAGAGGTGATTAAAGAATAAATTGGCTACTAATGCGCGCTTGTTCGTAGGCTCAACGACAACTACAACAGGGTCAATCTCAACAACTACAACAATCCGCGTGGAATGACCTAGGGCTTTCTTGGTTTCTTTAACTTTTAATAATCAAAAATTTTAAGTATATAATAAATATCTAAAAAATTAATTAAAAATATAAATAGTTATTATCTTGCAATTAAATTATCTTGAAAACATTTTTTCCTTTTTCTATTATCTCGCCGTCTTCTGCTAATAAGCGCAATACTACTAAACATGCATTTTCTTCTAATTTAGTTTTTAGCGCTATTTCACTTATTTTTAAACCATTTTTATTTTCTTCTAATATTTTAAGAATAAGGTCCTTATTTTTATTATAAAATTCAGAAGAGGCAATATAAAATTTTCCATCAAATCCACGTATTCCTTTTATTTCACCTTTTTTTATTTCCTCTTTTAGTTGTTTACTAATATTTTGTGCTTCTTCTTGATTATCAATAATCATAAATTCATTTTTTAAAGAAGGTTTTTTTTCTGGTTGTTTTCCAGTTAGTTCTGAATATATTTTTTGTGATATACTATACACTCCTGTTTTAGTATATTTTCCTTCTTTATATATTTTAACATACCCTTTTTTTATTAATTCTTCAAGTACTTCTTTTTCATTTGAATTTAGGGTTTTATATACATTTTCTGGAGTTCTTTTTTCAAATTTAAAAGAATTTAATTTTCTTAATAATTCAAATTCATTTAAAGTTAATTTATTTTTTTCTTTTGTTATAATAAGTCCTTCATCTGTTTTTGTACTTTTTATATTTCCCCCTAAGTAATCTGCAGTTTCTTTAGAAATTTCAATAAAATATTTATCTTTAATTTTTGTAATTCTGATTTTAATCACCTATAAAAATGATTTTTTACTATTTTACCATTTGGTTCTGTTTCTTTATATACATCTGCTTGAAATTTATAAATTTCAACAGTCGGCCTGTTCCACATATCTTTAGGGAGCCCTGCTTTTTCGCACGTATTGCATAAAAATTCTTTTGCATTCCAATTCCATTCAATTGGGATTTGAGGCAACAGAACTCCTGAAGTAGACCCGTATTTTATAATCAATCCATCTTTTCCTACTTTTATTTTAGATGGATATTCTTCTGGAGAAGAAACTTTGATTAATTCAGGTCTTGATAATATACTAATTTCAATTATAATATTGTTTAATTCTTCTTTTTTAATATGTGGAAATCTTGGATCATGTAAAGCAGCACTTATTGCGTTGTCAATTATGTTTTTATCTATTTCACCCATAGGATAAGGGTATCCAACCTGTCCTCTTAATTCATCATCTGGAAATGATTTTATTGTTACAAAAACTCCTTTTTCTTCTTTTAATTCTTTATCTTCTTTTATAGGTTCTATCTTTTTATTATTCTCTAAGTATTCAAAAATGGATTTTCTAGCTAATTCTATTAAATAAGAGGAGTTAGATTCAGAAACCATATACTAGTTATGTAGAGACACTTATAAATACTTTTGGTTTTAAATAACATATATGGAAATACCTGTTGAAAAAGGTAAAAAATATAAAATAAAAATAACTGCCATAACTGGAAATAATGAAGGTATAGGTCATTTTGAAAATTTTCCCATATATGTAAAAGAAGCTAAACAAGGAGAAGAGATTAAAGTTGAAATAATTGATATTAAAAGATATTATGCAATTGGAAGGTGAAGTTTATGAAAATTATTTATCTTGTTTTTATTTTAATGTTAATTCCTTTAATAAGTGCAGAATTCACTTTCTATAAAACAATAAATGGTACTGGAGAAGATTATGAAGATTTAGATGAAGTTTTTGATACTCCTGTAAGTATTTGGGTAGATAATAGTATTTTATATATTTCAGATACTGATGAAAATTTAGTTTATATAATGGAAGATAATGAGATTTATAGAAAACTAGGAGATTCTGATGACCACACAAATGAATTATATAGACCAAGAAGTTTATATATGAAAGAGGGAGTCTTATACATTTGTGATTCAAATGAAGGAGAAATAAAAGTATATGATAAAAAACCAAAATTATCTATTTTTTCTAAAGATAAAAATTTTTTTATTGAACCTTGGGGTATTACTTTTCTTGATGGATATTATTATATAATAGATAATCAAAATAGTAGATTGTATATACACAATGAAGATGAATCATATAATAGAACATATATAAATTTAGGAAGATTTAGCGGTCAATTAGATAGTCCTTCTGATATTTTTGCCGGGCCGGATAATCAATTGTATATAGCAGATACTGGAAATGATAGGATAGAAGTTTTTTATTCAAATTTAACATTTTTTCAAGATATTGGTAAAGGAAGAGGGGGAGTTTTATTAAATAAACCACAAGGAGTTTTTGTAAATGAAAAATTTGTTTTTGTAGCAGATACA
>JBAZFO010000076.1 GCA_041653315.1 Candidatus Micrarchaeia archaeon
GCCAGAGAGATGAAAGAATTAATAAATATGTCAAATGAACTTGGAATTGATTTGTTTGAAATAAAAGGTTCTTTTTGTGGTTGTGTAGGCATAGGACAATTTTTACCTACTACTTGGGCGCGTTTATTTGTAGATTTTAACAAAGACAGAAAAAGAGACCCTTTTGATTTAGAAGAAACCTTATATTCAATTGCAAATCATTTACTTGATTCAAATTATGTATATAATGATTCTAAAAAAAGATATAATGCATTATTTGCTTATAATCATAGTGATTGGTATGTTCGTGTTATTTTAGAATTATCAGATGTTTATTAAAAAATGGACCAGGTGGGATTTGAACCCACAGTCTCCTCGTTGCGAACGAGACATCCTACCGGGTTAGACTACTGGCCCATAATTAAAGCCTTCGGAGGGGATTGAACCCCCGACCTACTGCTTACGAAGCAGCCGCTCTACCACTGAGCTACGAAGGCCTATAATATATTTTAGTACCTTATATCTTAATTATTCTATTTTTTAATCTTTCTTAATGTTTAAATACACTTCTATCCACATAATAATACATGAAAAACACAATAAATACAAATGCAGTATATACCCAACCATATCTTAGAGTTAAAAAAGCATTAGAGAAATTAATGTTTGATAAAAATATACAAATTTTAGATTTAAAAAATATTTTTGGAGATTTTGCTGAAACAATAATTAAAGAACTTAAAAAAGACAAAACTAAAATTACTATTTATGAATTGTTAAATGATGAATTAGCCCTTAAAATTTTATATACACATATACAGCAAATAACTAAATTATCTATAAAAGATTTAACTGTTGAAAGGATAGAATTTTTTTTAGAAAAAAATAATTCATTCAAAGAATTAAAACCCTTAGATGATTTATTTAATTCTTATATCTTAATAAATCAAAATGGATCTTTAGATATTCCTTTAACTTATTGGATGGAAGAAGATAAAAAATTAACAAGAATGGAGGTTTATGATTTTCCACATGCAATAAGACAAGCAGTTCATGTACTTGAAAATCAAAACGAGGAATTAATAATTAATGAAAAAATAATAAATAGATTAGATCAAATGATTAAATTAATTCCAAAACTTGAAAAAAATCCTGAAAAAGAGTTTTTAGAACATTTTCTTTTAGAAATAGCAGAATTTTCAATTTTTCTTAAGAATAAAAAACATATTCTAAAAAAAGAAACGTACAAAAAATTAATTGGTACAAAAGATAAGAAAGGAGCATTAGAATTATTATCAAATAATAATTGGCCTGCTGCGTTATTATGTTTAAATGCAGCTAAAAATAGATTTATCAAAAGAAATAAATTGTTAATTGAAATGAAAGAAAACATAATAAAAAGAGAAATTAAATTAACAAAAAGTCTTGAACAATTATTACAAAGAAATTATGAAGTTTTAAATAGAATAGGCATTGTTTATGCGTTGCTTTTAAAAAATGAATCAAATTATGAAATAAGTAGATATATAATTATGAAAATTATAAATCCATATTTATGCGATTCTGTTGGGATTATGATAGAGCATAAAAATTCTAGAAAATATCTTTTAGAATCTGCTAGATATCTAAGACAAAACGATAAAGATAGCGCAAAAGTATTTTTATTAGAAGCAAGAGAAAGTATCATTCAAAATTATTTTTCCTTGATGAAAAAGGATTAAAATAGTTAGTTTTAATATTTATATATGAATAATAATTTACAATTGAAAAATATTGAAGAATTAAATAAAAATTTTTCTTCTTTTGTTATTCCAACTATAACTAAAGATATTAGTGATTTAATAGGTCCAACTAGAATTCTTATAGAAATGGAGGGTAAACCAGAACAAGAAATTTTAATTATGTTTCAAAAATATTTGGGATTGTTAAATTCAATTGTTTCAATTTTAGAAAATGAATTAAAAAATTTAAAAGGAAAAGTAAAAGAAGAAGCGTTTATTATAGGAGTTTGGGGGATTATGTATGGAAATTTAGGTATTAAATATGGGGAAAATGAATTTAGGTTTTTATATGAATCATTACAAACAAATGAATTTTATTGTCAAACCTCTTCTTTATTAGTATATGATATAGCTAAAAAATTAGGAATAGAAGTGTATATAGTATCAGTAATGGACCATGTTCTTATTAAAACAAATAATTTTTATTTTGAAACAACAGATGGAACGTATACAGATGAAACTAATTATTTAAATTATGAGTATGGTGAGTATTTTATGATTTTAGAAGATAATCAAATTCAATCAATTACTTATGATAACAAAGGTACTGCAAATGCTGTGTTAGAGAAATATGAAGAAGCAATTGAAAATTATGATAAGGCAATAGAATTAAATCCAAAAGATGCAGGGGTGTATAATAATAGAGGGGTTGCAAAAGCTATATTAAAAAGATATATTGAAGCAATAAAAGATTTTGATAAAGCAATAGAATTAAACCCAAATTATGCAAGCGTATATAATAATAGAGGGGCTGCAAAAGCTAAATTAGAGAAATATAAAGAAGCAATAAAAGATTTTGATAAAGCAATAGAATTAGATTCAACATATGAAAGCGCACATTATAATAGAAAAATTGCAAAAATAGAATTAGAAAAATAAAATAAGATCAAAAATTATTTTTATAAAAAAAATAAAAAATCTTTTTTATCTATTTCTTATTGCTGACTGCGCTGCTGCTAAACGCGCAATAGGAACTCTATAAGGCGAACAGCTTACATAAGTTAATCCTGTTTTATGACAGAAATCAATTGATTCT
>JBAZFO010000077.1 GCA_041653315.1 Candidatus Micrarchaeia archaeon
GTTCTCCTAAATATGCATACGTATCTCCTTTTCTTGTTAAAAACATAGAATTATTAGGATCTTCTTTAAGTATTTTATCTATATCTTCCATTGCTTTTTTATTTTCTTTTAATTTTAAATAGATATAACTTCTTTCATAATACCAAATATTTTTTCCATCAATTTTTATTGCTTCATTATATTCTTTTAATGCTTTTTTATGATTTTCAATTCCCCCTAATGCCATTAAAGTTTTTGCTAAGTTTCTGTGAATTGAATCTTTTTTAGTATCTAATTTTTTTGCTTTTTCTAAATTTTTCAAACTGTTTTCAAAATCATTTAAAGCGCCATAACATACTCCTAAAAATTCATAAAATTCACTTGTTTCTTTTATATTTAATGCTTGTTCAATTAGTAAACCAGCTGTATAATATTCTTTCTTTTTAAAATGTTCTTTTGCATTTTCAAAAATATTTTCTGCAATATCTTCTGTTTCTTTTTTTAATAAAATTATATTTTGAATTTCTTTTTTCTTTTCATAAAATTTTTCTATTGTTGGGTTTAATTCTATTGCTTTATTTATATCCTCGATTGCTTGTTTTATGTCTTTATTAAGCATATTTGCTTTAGCTCTTAATTCAAAAAATTCAGGAACATTAGAATTTTCTTTTATGGCATTATCTATTTCTTTTATTGTATTTTTCCAATCTCCCATTCTAAAATAAACAAAGGCTTTGTTTGAATATAAAAAAGCAGAAGATTTTTCTCTTTTAATAGCTTCATCATAATCAAGTAATGATTCTTTATATTTTCCAAGATTCATTTTAATAAATCCAAGCATATTATATGCAGTTGGATCGTCAATTTTATTTTTATTTAATAAATCTAAAGCTTCCTTAAATTTTCTTTGTTTATTTAATTCTTTAACTTCTTCAAGAATTTGTTTTTCTTTTTCATCCATAGACTTTACCTACTCAAATTTTATTTGACAATTTCTTTTTTCTTGTTCAGTTGTTATTTCTGTACATAAATTTGAATTATTTTGCAATACCGCAAGATTAGTGATGCATTTACCTATCCATTCTTCATCTATTATTTTTTTACATTCTTCAATTTCCTTTGGGTTGCCGCTATTAAAAACTCCTTGATAACATTGCCACCTATGATAATTATTTTCAATATCATTACATAAATATGCCTTTCCATTATCAAATGCTGCTTGTCTATAGCAATCATTTTCCCAAGATTTACTCCAAAGATCAGAGCAACATGAAGTATCTCCTGTTATTTTTGCATAATCTCTTCTGCATTCATCTTTTAATGCGCTTTCTCCCAAAGTATTAAATTTGCATTTTGTACAATTTAATTCTTTTATTGCAATAGATAAATAACATTGTTTTTTAAATTCTCCGTTTTCTTCTGTTATTTTAGTACATAAATTTTCTTCTCCAGTATAATTTGCATAATCTGCTAAACATTTATTTTTTCCATTTTCACTTTTTGCTAATGAGCATTGTTCTGTTCCTTTGATTATACTTAAACAATAATATTTATAAGATTCAGTTTCTATTTGATTGCATGCATCTTCACTTGATTTATTTTTAGCAAATTCAATTAAACATTCTTGATTTTCACAAATTGAAAAATTATTTTCATATATTGCAAGACATATCTTTTTTTGTGTTCCATATAAACCTTTGCATAAATCACTTAAAATTATTTCTTCATATTCTTCAATTTCTTCTTCAGTATTTTCTGTTGTATTAACTACTGGTGCAGGTAAAACTGCATTTGGTTTTTCAATTTGTTTTTCAAAACCTACACAAGCAAACATTAGTAAACTAACTGCCATAATAAAAAAAATAAAATCAATTTCAATTTGTTTTTTTGTTTTATTAGTTAATCTTTTCATAATAATCACACAAAAACTTCTTTACTAAATTATTTAAATGTAATCTTTTTATTTTTTTATCCAGTTTTTTAACTTTTTTATTTTTTTATCAATTTTTTATCAAATTTATTAATTCATATATTAATTTAAATCACGCGCGTTCGTACTTGTGCAATAATTTTACAACTACCTCATAAAATTAAAAAAAAAATTACAGAGGTAAAAAATTACCACAATTCGAAAAGTATTTAAATCTTGTCCTTTTATTTCAAAGCAGAGGCGATATAGTATGGAAAGTTTAGTAAAGAGTGTAATGAACGAGCAAGGGCCAGCTCAAAACGAAGTAGAAGATATGGGCTCTGACAAAATTAAAATTGTAACAATAGGTGTAGGTGGTGGAGGAAACAATACCATTAACAGATTAATAAAATCTGGAGTAAAGGGTACAGAATTAGTTGCTGTAAACACAGATAAGCAACATCTAAGTATTTTACATGAAAGAGCAAGAAAAGTTCTTATCGGAAGAAGTATAACCAAAGGTCTAGGTGCTGGTGGTTATCCAGAAACTGGAACTAAAGCAGCAGAAGTAGATAGAGGATTATTAGAAAAAGAAGTAGAAGGTGCACATTTAGTATTTATATGTGCAGGTATGGGTGGTGGAACTGGTACAGGAGCAGCACCAGTCATTGCACAAGTTGCAAAAGAACAAGGAGCAATTACAATTGCAATGGTTACTTATCCTTTTAATTTAGAAAGAGCAAGAAGGATAAAAGCAGACCAAGGAATTGGTGATTTGAAAAAGGTT